>DATJFC010000295.1:0-3909 GCA_035495995.1 Holophagaceae bacterium | reverse complement strand
TGTAGTCGCGCTTCTCCTTGCCGAGGAAGACATCCTTGAACTGGATCATCCCCGAGTTCGTCCACATCACCGTCGGATCGTCCGCCGGGCCCACCACGGAGGAGGAGGCCACGCGCCGGTGGCCGTTCTTCTCGAAGTAGTCGAGGAAGCGCTGGCGGAGTTCGGAGGTCTTCATCGTGGATCCCGTCGGTGCGTTCAGCGGTGGGGAGAAGCGAGGTGCGGGCTCCGCCCGCGCCGAGCGCGGGGGCTCCGGGGGTGTAGCGCGCAGCGCGGTCCCCCGGACATCAGTGCCTAAAGTGGCGCATGCCGGTGAAGTAGAGCCACACGCCCATCTTCTGGGCGGCGGCGATGACTTCGGCGTCCCGCAGGCTGCCGCCGGGCTGCACGAAGGCCGTCACGCCCGCCTGGGCCGCGACCTCGAGGCCGTCGGCGAAGGGGAAGAAGGCGTCGCTCCCCAAGGCGGCGCCCTGGGCGCGGTCGCCAGCCTTGCGCACGGCGATCTCCACGGAATCCACGCGGGACATCTGGCCCGCGCCGATGCCCACCGTCGCGCCGTCCTTGGCGAGGACGATGGCGTTGGACTTCACGGCCTTGGCGACCTTCTGCGCGAGCATCAGGTCCTCGGCGAGGGGCTTGGGGCCGCTGCCGGTGGCCTTCACTTCCCAGCGCTCGAAGGGCGCGAAGGCCTCGTCGGCGTCCTGGGCCAGGTAGCCGCCGCCCAGGGTGCGGAGGTCCAGGCCGCTCGCGGCCGCGGGCCAGCGGTTGGGGGTCTCCATCACGCGGAGCTGCTTCTTGGTGGCGAAGACCTCGAGGGCCTCGCCGGTGAAGCCGGGGGCGAGGATGACCTCGAAGAAGCTCTGGGTCATGGCCTTCGCCACCTCGACGCCGAGGGGCCGGTTGAAGGCCACGATGCCGCCGAAGCTGGAGAGCGGATCGCCGGCCTGGGCGCGCAGGAAGGCCTCCAGCGGGTGGCCGCCGTAAGCGACGCCGCATGGGTTGTTGTGCTTCACGATGACGCAGGCGGGCTGCTGGAACTGCCACACGAGGCGCGCCGCCGCGTCCGCGTCCAGCAGGTTGTTGAAGCTCAGCTCCTTGCCCTGGTGCTGCTTGGAGGCGGCGATGCCCTCCTTCGGCGCGCCGGGGCGCGTGTAGAAGGCGGCCTGCTGGTGCGGGTTCTCGCCATAGCGGAGGGTCTGCTCCTGCACGAGGATGAGGCTGAGGCGGCTGGGCATCGCGCCGCCGGCGTCCTCGTGGGCCAGCTGCTTCTCCACCCAGGCGCTGATGGCCGCGTCGTAGGCGGCCGTGCGCTGGAAGGCTTCCAGCGCGCAGCGGCGGCGGTCGGATTCCGTCCAGGCCTGGGCCTTCAGCTTCTCCAAGAAGGTCCCGTACTGGTCCGGGTGGGAGAGGACGGTGACGGAGGCGTGGTTCTTGGCGGCGGAGCGGAGCATGCTCGGACCGCCGATGTCGATCTGCTCGATGGCCTCGCCCCAGGTGACGCCTTCGCGGGCGATGGTGGCCTCGAAGGGGTAGAGGTTCACGACGACGAGGTCGATGGGTTCGATGCCCAGCTTCTCCGCGTCGGCGCGGTGGGCCTCCAGGTCGCGGCGGTAGAGCAGGCCGCCGTGGATCTTGGGGTGGAGGGTCTTCACGCGGCCATCGAAACATTCAGGCGCGCCCGTGTACTCGGCCACTTCCCCGGCGTCGAGACCCGCGTCCTGCAGCGCCCGCAGCGTGCCGCCGGTGGCCAGCAGGCGCCAGCCCAGGGCCGATAGCTCGCGCCCCAGGTCCACCAGGCCGGTCTTGTCGTGCACCGAGAGGAGCGCGGTCGGCATGGGAGTCCCCCGAAACGCCCATTTTCCCATATGGGACGCGGCTTGGATAGCCGTAGAAGATCCGCGGCCGGCAGGCTCCTAGGAACCACCGCTTCCCCTCGGCCATACTGTCGGAACCCCGTTTGAAGAGGAGTGGGTATGCACCGGATCAAGGGCCTTGCGGCCGTCATGCTCGCCGCGGGGACGCTGTCCGCTCAAGAGTCCTGGGATACCTCCTTCAAGCTCGTGGTGGGGCGGAGCAACCAGTCCGCCGTGGACGGGGCCGGCTCGCCCACCCAGGTGGGGCTCTCGCTCGAGGGCGCCTATCCCCTGCCCTCGAATTTCGGCGGCCTGGTTTTCGAGGCGGGGTACCGCAAGTTCCTGAACGCCACCTTCAACGACCCGGCGATCCCCAATCCGCCCCCGCCCCCGGCCTCGGGCAGCAGCACCTTCAGGGGCACGGACTTGGAGAGCAGCAGCCAGGGCTGGCTCGCCAGCGCCCTCTGGCAGCGCAAGATGGGGCCCGAGGGCCTGTACCTGGAGGCCGGGCTCCGCTGGACCGCCTTCATCAGCCGTGAGACCTGGACGCCCCGCACGGTGACCGTGACTTCGACCGGGACCGTGACGGGAACGGCGCAGGCCTCGCGGACGGGGTCCTTCGATCACAGGGGGATCGGCCCCGTCGTGGGCGCCGGCTTCCGGTTCGACGGGATCACGAGCCTCGACCTCCAGCTCTCCCGGCAGGCCGTGCCTACGGCCGACGGGAGCACCCGCACCCTGACCGTGCTGGAGCTCGGCCTCGGCACCCACTTCTAGGCCGGGATCCCAGACATTGCGGATGGGGCCTCCCCGCTCCATCCTGGAAGGCTGAAGGCGGAGAACCATGCCGAAGATCGCCATCAACGGAGTGGAGCGCGAGGTGCCCGTCGGCACGCTGGTGCTGGACGCCTGCCAGCAGGCGGGCATCGACATCCCCCACTACTGCTACCACCCGGCCCTGACGCCCGTGGCCACCTGCCGCATGTGCATGGTGGAGATCAAGGGCATGCCCAAGCTGGCGACGAGCTGCACGACGACCGTGGGGCCGGCGCCGAAGGACAATCCCGAAGGTCTCGCCATGGAGATCTTCACGAACACGGCCCAGGTGGCGGACGGCCGCGCGGGCGTCATGGAATTCCTGCTCATGAACCACCCGCTGGACTGCCCCATCTGCGACCAGGCGGGCGAGTGCAAGCTGCAGGACTACAGCTTCCAGTACGGCAGCGGCGACAGCCGCATGGGCGAGCCCAAGCGCCGCTACCGCTACGAGGACCTCGGCGCCAAGATCGTCATCGACAAGAACCGCTGCATCCACTGCACCCGCTGCGTGCGCTTCACCCGCGAGATCAGCGGCGGCGGCGAGCTGACCGTGGCCCAGCGGGGCGCGGACCTGGAAGTGACGACCTACAGCGGCAAGAGCCTGGACCAGAACCCCTTCGCGGGGAATGTCGTGGACCTCTGCCCCGTGGGCGCGCTCACGAGCCGCGACTTCCGCTTCCGCAAGCGCGTGTGGTACCTCAAGTCCACGCCTTCCATCAGCCGCCACAGCGCGCTGGGCAGCCCCCTCTGGATCGACCACGAGGGCAACACCATCTACCGCTTCCGCCCGCGCCCGCTGGAGGGCCGCAACGACACGCACTTCATCAGCGATGAGGAGCGCTACGCCTACTCGGCCCTGAACCGCCCCGACCGCCCCGCGAAGCCGCTGCTGAAGGGCGCGGAGGCCACCGCGGACGCCATCCGCGACGCGCTGCAAGGGCCCATCGCCGTCGTCGGCCAGGGCGTCTTCGGCTGCGACGCGGCCCAGCGCCTGGGCGAGCTGGCCTCCAGCGCCGACCTGCGCTTCGGAAGCGGCGACAAGACCCACGCCATGCTCCTGCCTTCGATCCAGAAGAGCACGGATGGCGTCCTCAACCGCCGGGGCTTCATGGAGCGGGGCTTCCGCTTCCAGGCGCTCGACGAGCTGCTGGCCAAGGTGAAGAGCGGCGCCGTGAAATCCGTCGTGTTCCTCCATGACGCGGACTTCTCCGGCGAGAAGGAAACGGCGCTGCTGAAGGAG
>DATJFC010000294.1:0-3160 GCA_035495995.1 Holophagaceae bacterium | reverse complement strand
CCACCATGGCCGCGCGCTCGAGGCGTTCCAGCTTGGGGTCGGAAGGCGCCTCCGTGGCCGTGCCAGGGACGAGACCGAGCGCGTCGGGATGATGGTCCAGATCCATGTGGAGGCGCGCCGCGAGCTGGCGGGCCAACGGCCGCTCACGGCCGGGCGGAACGGCGTCCCACTCGTCCGACTCCACGGAAGTGAGCAGGCGGACCGGGATCTTCAGCTCCGAGGCCAGCTGGTCGCGGCTCAGGCCCATCTCTTCCCGGGCCTCCCGCAGCAGCTTCCCGATGCTCCGTTCCCGCTCGGGTCCTTCCGCGGGGCGGGAAGCCTCCCCGCTCATGGCTTCCAGCCCACCGGCGTCCCTTGCAGCACTTTGCCGAGGTGGTCGCGGCGCTCATGGCGCAGGAGACGGCGGTCGTCCAGGCTGCCGCGGTGGGCCATGACATCCGTGAAGGTGGCCTGGAGATCATCCGGCGTCACGAAATCCCGGCCCGACAACCACGCCTCCGCTTGCGAAAGGGCGAGCCAGTGGCGGAACGCGCGGGTGGAGCAGAAGGCGCCCTCGGCGCGCAGCTTGGCCACGACCCGCTCCGCGTAATCCAGCAGGGAGTCCGAGAGCTGCACCAGTTTCACGGCGCGGCGCGCGGCGCGCCAGCCGTCCAGATCGAGGCTCGGAACGAGCTGCTCCACGCGCTCGGCGCCAGCCTCGCCCTTGAGCACCTTCCGCTCGGCCGCGCGCTCCGGATAGCCCAGGTGCAGCACGCAGGCGAAGCGGTCCAGCTGGCTTTCCGGGAGCGGAAAGGTGCCCGCGTGGTCCAACGGGTTCTGCGTCGCCAGGACGAAGAAGGGGTCAGGCAGGGTCAGCGTCTGGCGGTCCAGCGTCACCTGGCCTTCGACCATGACTTCCAGCAGCGCGCTCTGGGTCTTGGGGCCGATGCGGTTCAGCTCGTCCATGAGCAGGACGTTGCAGAACACCGGCCCCGGCTGGAAGCGGAAGACCTGGGCCGTCGCGTCCCAGAGGTGCACGCCCAGGAGGTCCGAAGGCAGCAGGTCGTTGGTGCCCTGCACGCGCTGGAAGGAGCCGCCAAGGATGCGTGCGAGGCCCTTCGCCAGCGTCGTCTTGCCTACGCCCGGGAGGTCTTCCAGCAGCAGGTGGCCGCCCCCCAGCAGCGTCGCCAAGGCGCGGCGCACCTGGGCCTCCTTGCCCACGACGACCCGCTGCAGGGCCGCCATGCTCGCAAGGGCCGCGGGCCTCGGGTTGGAGGCGACGGCGGGGATGGCGAGGATGGGGTTCGTCATGGTGTGCCTTCATCCTCCAGCGGGATGCCCGCATCCCGCAAGCGCTGGGCGAGGACGCGCACCGTGAGACCGAGCGACTCGGCCGTCCTGGGAAGGTCTCCTCCCGCGTCTTGCAAGGCCCGGCGCAGCAGGTGGGCGCGGCCCGCATGGATCAGGGCCTGCTCCATCGCCTCCAGGCTCCCCCGCGCGGGAGCGGGCAGGAAGAAGGCCTCCTGCCCGGCCGCCAGGTCGGGCAGCCGCTTCACGATGGCGCCCTCGTTCAGCAGGAGCGCTCGCGCGGCCGCCGCCTCCAGGTCGCGGGCCTCTCCAGGAAAGGTGAGCAGCGCCTTTTCCAGGCTACGGTCCAGGACGGGAGCCTGGCGGCCCGAAGCCGCCGCCGCGCGCGCGAGGAAGGACCGGAACAGCGGCAGGATGTCCTCGCGCCGCCCTCCCAAGGGGGGCAACGCGAGCGTGAGGACGCCGAGCCGGTGCCTGAGCGCTTCCGGCAATCCCTCCGCGCTCACCGCGCTCCCGCTCCAAGCGAGCTCTTGCCCGGCCGGGGACTCCATGGACCGGACCAGCGCGCCCGCGGCGGCGGGCGGCAGGCGGTCCAGCTCCGCCAGATGGAGGCTGCCGCCCCGCAGCAGGCGCAGGAGGTCCTCGTCAGGCGCTTCGGCCCTCAGCGTTTTGAAAGGCGCGTGGGGCCGGCGGAGCGTGTGCAGGCGGCGCGCCGCCCGCGCCTTGCCCGAGCCCCGCGGTCCCGTGAACAGCACCGGATGGTCCGCCTCCGCGGCGCGGCGGATCTGCGACTCCAGCGCGCGCATGGCGGGGCTGGAGGCGATCCACGGCTCGTCACCGGGCGGAGGCGGCGCGCCCGCCAGCGCGCGCAGGCGCTCCAGCAGACAGAGGAACACATCCAGGTCGAAGGGCTTGGGCAGGAAGTCGTCCGTGCCCAACTTCATCGCTTCGACGATGTCCTTCGGCTCGCCGAAGGCGCTCATGAGCACCGCCCTCAGCTCCGGCCTCAGGCGCTTGGCGCGGCCGATCAGGTCGAGGCCGCTCATGCCCGGCAGACGCAGGTCGGTCACCAGCACCGGGAAGGCCCGGGCCTCCAGCTGGTCGAGGGCCTCCCGCGGATCGGCCACGGCGACGACCGACCAGTCCGTGCCCGCCAGCGCCTTCACCAGCAGGTCGCGGAAGCTGTCCTTGTCTTCGACGAGGAGGAGGTCCATGCGGACTCCAGCCTAGCCGAGGGCGCGCTGGAAGATCCGGGATTGAGCTTCCGCCTGGGCAGCGAAGAGCGAGGCGCCATCCACGAGGTCCAGGCCGGAGGCCCATTCCGCGAAAGCCGTGCGCTCCTTGTAGACCCATTCCACCGCCCAGCGCAGCGTGGGCCGCGCCGCTTCCAGCGCTTCGGGGAAAGGCAGAGGATCCTCAGGCGCCATGCCGAGGCTCGTAGCCTGGATGACGCCCACCGGCGCGGCCTGCCGGACGGACGCCTCGCTCAACCTCGAAGCGCGATCGACCTGGATCGGCGTGAAGCCCAGCTCCTCCAGCACCGCGCGGCTGGCGGAGGCGACGCCGCCGGCTCCCAGCACCAGCACCGCGCCCTCCGGCTTTCCGCGCAGGGCCCCGCGCAGCGCCTCCGCGTCCGTGTTCGCGCCGCGCCAGGCGCCGCTTTCCCGCCAGAGCGTGTTGAGCGGCCCCTTGAGGCCCAGCTTCGCCGGGAGCGCCTCCTTCAGCGGCGCCGTGATGCTGGCGCAGGGCATCCCCAGCGCCGCGAGCGCCTCCGCGGCCTCATCGGCTTCCTCGCATTCCAGTGGGAGGTAGAGCGCTCTGCGCCTCAGGCGGGGATTGTGGAAGGCGGGGCCCTTGGAGTGCAGCACGGGAG
>DATJFC010000293.1:0-4113 GCA_035495995.1 Holophagaceae bacterium | reverse complement strand
CCTCTTTCAACTAAAGACCTGACCCGCAGGGCCGGAACGGTTTGAACCTCCGGTCTCCAGCCTCCAGCCTGCATTCACCCCTGGATCACCACCGGCACCACCATGGGCCGCGTGCCCGTGGTCTTGCGGACGGCCTTGCGGATGGCCTGGCGCAGGAGGTCGCGCAGCGCTTCGGAGTCCTTGCGGAGGTCCGCGGGAAGGGCCTCCAGCGCCGCCTTGATGGCCGCCTTCAGGATCTCCGCGTAGGCCTCGTCATCGCTGCGCACGACGAAGCCGCGGGAGAGGACCGTGGGCTCCGAAGCCAGCCCGCCCCGCCCGTCCAGCTGCACGGTGGCGAAGATGACGCCGTCCTCCTGCAGGATGAGGCGGTCCTTCACCACCTGCGCGTCGACCGCGTGGTCCACGCCCTCGTCCACGAGAAGGCGGCCGACGGGCACCGAACCGGCGATCTTGATGGTCTTGTCCGTGATGCGCAGGCATTCGCCGCCGTCCAGGAGGGTCACCTGCTGGTCCTTCCATCCCTCCTCCCGGGCCAGGCGCGCGTGGGCCTGGAGGTTGCGGTAGGCGCCGTGGACGGGCACGAAATGCGAAGGCTTCACCGCGCGCATGAGCTCGCGCATGTCGTCGCGGTGGCCGTGGCCCGTGGCGTGGATGGGCCCGAAGGCCGAGATGTCCGTCTCGACGCCCAGGCGCGCGGCCGCGTCCAGCATGCGCGCGATGGGCACCTCGTTGCCGGGGATGGGGCGCGAGCTGAGCACGAGCCGGTCGCCCTTCGAGAGCTTGATGCCCTTCATCTCGCCGCGCATCATGCGCGCCAGCGCGCTCATGGGCTCGCCCTGGCTGCCGGTGCAGACGATGAGCAGCTGCGAGGCCGGGAACTGCGCCGCCTCGGAGGCGTCGATGAGGATGTCCTCGGGCACTTCCATGATGCGCAGCCGCCGCGCCAGTCCCAGCGCCCGCTCGAGGCTGCGGCCCAGCCCCACCACCTTGCGGCCGTGCTTCTTCGCCAGCTCGAGGAGGATCTGGATGCGGTGGATGTTGGAGCTGAAGGTGGCGACGAGGAGCTTGCCGTCCGTGGCTTCGAAAGCGTCTTCCAGGCCTTCCCGGCAGATCGCCTCCGACGGCGCGCGGCCGGAGCGGAAGGCGTTGGTGGAATCGGAGAGCAGCAGGCGCACGCCCGACTCGCCCAATTCGTCCAGGCGCGAGAAGCCCGTGAGGCGGCCGTCGATGGGCGTGGGGTCGATCTTGAAGTCGCCGCTGTGGACCACCACGCCCTGCGGCGTGTGGATGGCGAGGCAGCAGGCGTGGGGGATGCTGTGGGTGATCGGGATCCACTCGACGGAGAGGTCCTTGCCGAAATCCACTCGGCCGAAATCGGCCACTTCATGGAGAAGGTCCAGGTCCAGGCCGTGCTCCTTGAGCTTGCCTTCCACCAGTCCGAGCGTGAACGCCGTGCCGTAAACCGGCACGGGCCAGCGGTGCAGGAAGTAGGGCAGCGCGCCGATGTGGTCCTCGTGCCCATGCGTGAGCGCCACGCCGCGGATGCGGTCCGCGAAGGGCTCCAGGTACGCGAAGTCCGGCACGATGCGGTCGATGCCCGGCTGGTCCTCGCTGGGAAAGAGGAGGCCGCAATCCACCAGCAGCAGGTCCTCCCGCGTATGCACCGCGAGGGCGTTCATGCCGAATTCGCCGAGGCCGCCGATGGGCACCAGGCGCAGTTCCCCGCTCAGGGGCCGTTCCATCCAGGTTTCAAAGTCCATGGGGCCAGTGTCTCACCAAGTGGAGCCATTGCTCAGGCGAGAGCGCCTCGGGCCTCAAGGAGGGGTCCAGGCCCACGGCTGACACGCCTTCGGCGCCCAGCGTGTTGGACAGCGTCTTGCGGCGGTGGGTGAAGGCGCGGTGCAGCAGCCCGAGCAGCCGCCTGCGCGTCGCCAGATCCGGCGCGTCCGTCCGGGGGTCGAATTGCAGCACCACCGAATCCACTTTGGGCGAGGGCCGGAAAGAGCCTGGGCCGAGGGCGGCCAGCCGCGTCAGCCTCGCGCAGAGCTGGGCCAGCACCGAGAGCGGCCCGTATTCCTTCGTGCCGGGGCGCCCCATGAGCTTCATGCCCACCTCTTTCTGGAACATGAGCACCATGCGCGACCAGGGGACGGGCTCCGTGAGGAAACGCGCCAGGATGGGCGTGGCGGCGTTGTAAGGCAGGTTGCCGACGATGCTCCAGACCGGGCCCTCCGGCAGCGGCAGGGTCACGGCGTCGCCCAGCAGGAGGTGGAAGTGCGCTTGCGCGTGCCGGGAGCGCAGCAGCGCGACGGCTTCGGGATCCAGGTCCACGGCCCAGAGAGGCCTCCCATCCCCCAGCAACCGCTCCGTCAGCACCCCCGGGCCGGGCCCGACCTCCAGCAGCCGTTCCGCGGGCGCCTCCAAAGCCGCCGCCACGATGGCGCGGATGGCGCCCTCGTTCACGAGGAAGTTCTGGCCGAAGGCCTTCTTCGCTTTCAGGAGCCGGTGGGGCGCGTCCATCATCCGACCATAGCATCGCGGAGGAAGGATCCGACCACGCGCGCCAGCGCGGCGCGGGCGAAGCCCCGAGTCATGCTGGCCTCACGGCAGCAATGAAAAGGGGCCCTCGCGGGCCCCTTTGGACGGTGCGGTCTGGTTCAGCGGACCACGCGCCAGGCGCGGGGCTTGAAGGTCCGGGCGTTGGGGTTGGCGGAACCGGAACCCACGTTGGCGCCGGTGTTATTGATGGTGTTGCTGTCTCCGCCGCCGGTGCTCGAGGTTCCCTGCCCGGTCTGGATGATGCTCGTGGTGCCGAGGGAGGTGATTTCGCCCGGCAGGTTCGGGAAGGTCAGGACGATGCCCGAGCAGCTCGCGGAACCGCTGTTGAAGGTGGTGCTGCTGGCGACAGTGTTGCCGCCGTTGAAGACGGGCCGCATGACATCGCAGATGCGGTAGGTGTTGGTGGTGCCCGTGCCCGTGCAGGCGCTGCTGTTGCCCTGGCCCGGCAGGAAGTCGCTGAAGAAGAGGACGCCGTTGAGGACCGTGGCGCTCGTGATCACCTTGGGGTAGTAGAACTTGCCCGAGGTGGGCTGCGCCGTGGCGGCGCCCATCTTCAGTTTGTAGCCGAGGTACTGGGTCAGGTAGTAGGGCGCCCCGACGATGTTCGTGTCCGTGAGGCTGCTGACGGAGGTGAGGTCGGCGAGGTCCGTGCTCTGGCTCATGCCGGCCGTGTCCAGGTTGGTGGTCACGACCTTGGCGACGCCGGAGAGGCTGCCGCTGTCGTTGCGGTCAAAGATCACATCCAGGTAATTCTGGTTGGCGGAACCGGGGTCGATGGAGTCCTGGTCCGTGGGGTCGTTGCGGTCGCCGGTGCCGAAGGCGAGGGCCACCGTCGCGGGCGCGGTCTTGGGCGCGGCGCTCCGGAAGGCCGGGTACACGCTGGGGTTGCCGAGGAGGAACACCGCCGGCGGCGTGGTGATGCTGTAGCCGGTGGGCGTCTGGAGGATGTGGCGGATGCCGGCCGTGGTGTTCACGGTCGCGCCGCCGGCCCAGACATCAATGTTGGAGCTGTCCTCGCGGATCACATTGCCCACGGAGGCGCCGTCGGTGGTCTGGAAGAGGGCGGTGTCGCCCAGGGCCCAGACGCCCGCGCCCCGGGGCGTGGTGGCGGTGGCGTTCGCGTCCGTCGGCGTGTCGGAGAAGTAGACGCGCCAGGCGCGCCCGCGGCCGGGGACCAGATCGGTGGGGACGGTGGCCGCGGGGATGCAGCCCATGGAGCCGAACTTCGTGGTGAAGGCCGAGTCGTTGAAGTTCCAGGTGTAGAGCGAGGTCCCAGGCCCGTTGACCACATCGAAGGCGATGAGGGAGCGGCCGAACTTCGTGATGCTGGGGCTCGTGTAGGAAGGCGCCAGGCTCGCGTCGAGGGCGGAGGTGCTGAGGCCGCCGCCGATGAAGAGCAGGTCCTTGGGCGTGCCGGAATTGGTGTCCACGCGGGCGATGGCGGGAGAGGAGGTGGAGAAGCCCAACCCGTGCATGACATTGTTCTGGGACGAGTTGGCCACGACCGTCGTGTCGTCCGGCACGAGCTTCCAGGACATGATGGCGCCGCCGGAA
>DATJFC010000292.1:0-2145 GCA_035495995.1 Holophagaceae bacterium | reverse complement strand
CATTCGATCCGTCGTGATCTCAAGCAGATGCCCTGCAATGGTCTCAGAACTCGCGCTGCGCTTTAGAAGACCGAAGGCTTCAGGAAGATAGCCATGGTACTCATCGCGGGCCTCTGGGGTCCCCGACACACCAATGGGGTCCCATATGTAATGGAGAACCTCATCGACTGCTTTATAGAGAGCGTTGTCTTTGGGCGAGAGTCGAGAACCCATGAGGCTCCTTGTCCGGTCTGCGGGGCCTCATTGTCTCCCGGGCATCAGCAGCTCGCAGATCGAATATGGTAACTATCGGAGCGGGACCTTCGCCGCCAGCTTCCGTACGGTATTCAGGCCGCGGAAGGTGATCTTGGCACCGATGGCCTTCTCGATGCGGGCGTTGGTGAGCTTGGATTCGCTCTGTTTCACGCGGCTGAGCCAGTGGAGTTCGCGGCCATGGAGGCGGAACTCATCGTCCGGCGTCTGGAGCGCCATCAGCGCGCGTTCGGCCTCCCCGTCCAAGGGCGCTTCGAGAAAGCCGATGTTGCGCGCGGCGGCGGTCTCCAGCTCCTTCGCGGTGAAGGGTTCCCGGGCCGCGATCCCGGCGAGCTCCGCGTCCGTCCGCAGGAAGGTGGCCACTTCGTAGCCGAGCGAAGCCTTGAGGTGGGCCTCGACCTTCTGCTTCAACGCGGCCTCCGCCTTCGAGGGCGTCTCGAAGATGACATTGCCGCTGGCGATGAAGGTGGCCACCTCCGCGAAGCCGAGCTCTTCGAAGAGCTCCCGCAACGCGCCCATCGTGACGACACGGCCGCCCACATTCACGGCGCGGAGGAAGGCGATGTACCTAGGCACCGGCGGCCTGGATGGCGCGGCGCAGCTGTTCCAGGTGGACGAGGTCGTGGCCGGCGTACAGGGCGATCATCTGGCCGAGCGCCTCGTCGCCGCGCTCGGCATGGTGCATGACGCGCCTCAGGTCCTCGGGCGTGGCGCGCCGCAGGAGGCGGAGGTTGGCGGCGCGGAGGGCCGTGAAGTCCGCGAGGGCGGTGGCGGCCTCGACCTCCTGGTAGCGTAGGCGGTCGGCCCAGGCGTCCTGGTCGTAGGCCGGCAGCTCCGGCGCGTCATGGGCGAGGATCATGCGGAAGCGGAAGGCGCCCACCAGCTCCGAATCCGCCAAATGCTGGAGCACCTGGCGCGCGGACCACCTGCCCGGCGCCTCGGGCGCGCGCTCCTGCGCGGGCGTGAGGCCCGCCACCACCCGCCGCAGCTCCGCAGGCGTGTCCGCCAGCACCTCCAGCGGGTCGCGGGCGCCGAGCGCCTCCATCAGGGACGCCACATAGGCCTGGAAGGGGGAGGCGGCATCCGGCACGGGGGCTCCTTTTCTCCGGATGTCCACGGTAGCGGCCCTGAATCCCCGCGGGCCATGCGATGTTCAAAGGGCGCCTCCGGTTCGCGGGGGCCGCCTTGCTAGACTGTCCCCTTCCGATCCGGTGGTCCCTTGGTTTTCCGGCACCTCGAAGAGCGCGCCCTCGATAAATATTTCGACTCGATCCGGCATCTGCCCCTGCTGAAGCCGGAGGAGGAGCGCATCAACGGGCGGCTCTGGCGCAACGACCGGAACCCGGAAGGCCTGCGCAAGCTCGTGGAGGGCAACCTCCGCTTCGTCGTGAAGGAGGCCCGCAAGTTCGAGGGCATGGGCCTGGACCTGCTGGACCTCATCAGCGAAGGCAACCTCGGCCTCATCGAGGCGGCCAAGCGCTTCGACCCCGAGCGCGAGAACAAGTTCCTCACCTACGCGTCCTGGTGGGTGCGCCAGGCCATCTTCCACGCCCTCGCCGAGCACGGCTCCAAGATCAAGCTGCCCCAGAAGGTGGCCGGGCACATGGTGAAGCTGAACAAGATAGGCCAGCACCTCACCCAGGACCTGGGCCGCACGCCCACGCTCCAGGAGCTGGCCGCCGCCGCGGGCTTCAGCGAGGAGGAGGTGGACCGCCTCCAGCGCCTGCAGCAGACGACGAGCACCATCTCCACGGAGCAGGGCCTCGGCGACACGGACCTCACCGTGGGCGACAGCCTGGAGCAGCAGGTGGAGCCTTCCGCCCTGCAGGCCCTGGACCACGAAGCCTTCCACGAGCAGATGGAGATGAGCCTCGCCGCGCTCAACGACAAGGA
>DATJFC010000291.1:0-11454 GCA_035495995.1 Holophagaceae bacterium | reverse complement strand
AGGCGGCCCGTCCCGGCGCAGCTCGGGCAGGGCTGCGTGAGCATGCGCTCCAGGCTCGGCCCCGTGCGCTTGCGCGTCATCTCGACGAGGCCGAACTCGGAGATGCCGGTGGCGCGGGCATGGTTGCGGTCCCGCTTGAGCTCTTCCTGCAACCGCGCCAGCACCGCGTCGCGGTGCTCGGGCACAAGCATGTCGATGAAGTCCACGACGACGATGCCGCCGAGGTTGCGCAGGCGCAGCTGGCGGATGACCTCGGGGATCGCCTCCAGGTTCGCGTGGTAGACGGTCTCCTCGAGGTCCTTCTTGCCCACGAACTTGCCGGTGTTCACATCCACGCTCACCAGCGCCTCGGTCTGGTTGAGGACGATGGAGCCGCCGTGCTTGAGGAAGACCTTGGGATGGCGGGCGGCCTCGATCTCCGCCTCGATGCTGAAGGCGTCGAAGATGGGAATGTCGGAGGTGAAGAGCCGCACGCGGTCCACCCAGTCGGGATGGAGTTTTTCGATGAACGACACCACTTCCGCGTGCACGGCCGCGTCGTCGACCCAGAAGCTGGCGACCTCTTCGCGGAAGATGTCCCGCAGCACCTTGTGGAGCAGGCGCAGGTCCTGCCACACGAGGTTCTGGACCGCCGTGCGGGCCGCCGTGGCCTGCACCTCCGCCCACATCTGGCGGAGGAAGGCCACATCGCCGACGAGGTCCTCGTCCTTCTCTCCGATGGCCGCCGTGCGCACGATGAAGCCCTCGCCCGGCAGCGAGTGGGACTTGATGAGCGCGCGGAGCCGCTCCCGCTCCTCCGGGTCGGTGATCTTGCGGCTGATGCCGATGTGGTCGATGCCCGGCATGAAGACGAGGAATCGGCCGGGGAAACTGAGGTGGCGGCTGAGGCGCGGCCCCTTGGTCCCGATGGGGTCCTTCACAACCTGGACGAGGACATCATCCCCTTCGCGCACCCTGGGCAGCGGCGCGGGCGGAGGCGGCAGCTCCTCCTCGTCGTCGCCCTCCGCCTCGGCGGAGTCGTCCGGAGCCAGGCCGGCCGCGGCCAGCCGCTGGCTCACGGGGTCATCGAGGTAGAGGAAGCCGTCTTTGGGGCCGCCGATGCCGACGAAGGCGCTCTGCATGCCCGGCAGGATCTTGGAGACGCGGCCTTTGTAGACGTCCCCCACCTGGCTCCGGCTGCGGGTGCGCTCGATGAACAACTCGCAGAGCTGGCCGTTTTCGAGCAGGGCGATGCGCGTTTCCAGCGGGGTCGCGTTGACCACCAATGACTTCCGGACATCCATGCTGTACCTCTCGTCGAACTTGGCGGAGTCGGCGCGGCGGCCGCTTCCCCTCGCCCTTCCGGCCGTACCAGGCCGGGAGAGCCGCGCGCATCAAGCTGTCAGATCCGTCTCCGGATCAGATGGCCCCGAAGGCATTCTCGCAGACGGGCGTCCGTTCCTGGGTGCGGCGTTCCGTGATGCGGTTCCGCTCGTCCACGAAGACCACTTTGGGAAGCTCCTCCACGGACTCGGCCTCGGTCATCCAGCCGTAGTTGGCGATGATGACGAGGTCGCCCCTGCTCACCAGATGGGCCGCCGCGCCGTTGATGCCCACCTCGCCGGAGCCGGGAACGCCCGGGATGACATAAGTGGAAAGGCGGGACCCGTTGGTCACATCGTAGATGTCCACCTTCTCGTTCTCGAGGAACCCGGCGGCTTCGATGAGAAGCGGGTCGAGAGTGATGGAGCCGACATAATCGAGGTCAGCCCGGGTCACGACGGCCCGGTGGATCTTGCCAAGCAGGAAATGGCGCAGCATGAGCACCTCCGGTCCAGGCTCCAGGCGGGAGTCCCGGCCAACGGTTCAAGGATACCCGAAGGGCCCGGTGATGCCAGGCCCTTCGGATTCAGGCATTGGGAACAGAAAGGTTAATTGAAGAGGACTACGTGCAGGTCGAGGCCGACATTCGGCAGAGGCACCGGCGGGGGCGGGGCCAGCGGCAGGTCGAAGGCGCCGCTCAGGTCGGCGCGGAAACGGGGGTCGTAGACATGGCGGAGCACCCAGCGGCCGCCGACGAAGACATAGACCCGGCTCGGATCGCCAGGGACGACCGCGCAGTAATGCCGCTCGCCGGGGCGCCACCAGGTGTTCATCCAGGGCGGGGCGGGGCGGCCTTCCTGATGGAAGTCGTGCTTCCTCCAGTCCCGGTGGTGCCTCCAGTAGTCGTCTTCGTCGCGCCGGTCGCGGCGTTCGTCCTCCCGCCATCCGCGGTCGTCCCGGCGATCCTCATGGCGGTTCCCATGATCCCGATCCTGGTGGCCATGGCCGCCGTGATCGTGCCCATCCAGGAGAACGAGCGCGGGCGGTTCGGGGGGAAGCGGGGCCGGGCCGGGGGAGAGCAGCAGAGTCAGCAAGCTGAGCATTCGGGCCTCCTAGTTGAAAAGGACGACATGAAGATCCACGCCCACATGCGGCAGGGGCACGGGCGGGGGCGCGAGAGGCAGGCGCAGGGCGTCGCCCACTTCAGCCTGCACGCTCGCGGAGAAGTTGCGGCGCAGCACCCATTGCCCGTCGATGAGGAACCAGGCCCGGTCGCGGTAGCGCGGGTCGATGGCCACATAGGGGTGCTCAGGCACATTCCGGCCGAACTTCTTGGCGAGGCCGGGGGGCATCCCGCCCTTCTTGGCCAAGCCGGGGGGCACGAAATGCCCATTCCCATGCGGGTTGCCATGGCCGTGGCCCTGCGGGGTGGGGTTGAGCGAAAGGGAAGCGGAGAGCAACAGCGGGAGGAACATGGCGGTCTCCTTACTGGTGGGGGGTCGGCCTCAGTCTCCGTGGCTGGGACTGAGGCTGACATTGAGGCCGGCCCCTTCGGGAGAAGGGGCGAGCACGACATTGTCGATGAGACGGGTGGCGCCCACGTAGGCCGCCACGCAGAGCGCGGAAGTGCGGTCCACGGGGCCGGAAAGCGATTCCAGGGTTTGGGCGTCCACGAGGTCAAGGTACTGGATGCGATCCGCGGCCGCCATGGTCTCCCGGGCGGCGGCGAGAAGCTGCTCGGGGCGCCGTTCCCCGTTGCGGAATGCCTCCTGCGCGGCGAAGAGCCCCTGGCTGAGGCAGAGGGCCCGTTCCCGCTCATCCGCGCTTAAGTAGCTGTTCCGGCTGCTCATGGCCAATCCGTCCTCCTCGCGCATCGTGGGAACCACCACGACATCCACGGGGAGATTCAAGTCCCGTACCATTCGGCGGACGACGACCGTCTGCTGGAAATCCTTCTGCCCGAAGAAGGCCAGGTCCGGCTGGACCATGTTGAACAGCTTGGCCACGACCGTGGCGACTCCGCGGAAGTGGCCCGGGCGGAAGGCGCCGCAGAGCGGCTCGGCCAGGCGGCCTGGCTCCACATGGGTCTGGAAGCCGGACGGGTAGACCTCGGCAGTCTCGGGCAGGAAGAGCACATCGGCGCCGGCCTCCATGCAGAGGGCCTGGTCCCGTTCCAGGTCACGGGGGTACTTGGCGAAATCCTCGTTGGGCGCGAACTGGGTGGGATTCACGAAGATGGAGACCACCGTCACATCGCAGCGGGAGGCGCTCTGCCGGACGAGGGCGGCATGGCCCTCGTGCAGGTAACCCATGGTCGGAACGAACCCGATCCGCTTCCCTTCGTTCCAAAGGGGCCTCAACAGCGTCCGAAGATCCGCGACGCTCCGCACCAGACGCATGGCCAAACAGCTACCTCGTGGCTACCGGCGATGGCCGGGTTGCCAGGATGCCACAGCCGGGCGGATCTCCTCCGGGAGCTTGTAGGATTCCGCGGGACCCGGGAAGGCTCCCGACCGGACATCCTCGGCCCACCGACTGGCCGCGTCTCTCATGAGTTCAAATCCTTCCATGTATTTACGGACGAATTTGGCGGGCCGCTGGGGCAGAAGTCCGAAGAGGTCGTGGAAGACCAGCACCTGGCCCGAGCAGTGGAGCCCGGCGCCGATGCCGATGGTCGGAATGCGGAGCGTCTCCGTGACCCGTGCCGCCAGATCGGCGGGGATGCCTTCAAGCACGAGCGAGAAACAGCCGGCCTCCTGGAGGGCCTGGGCGTCCTCCAGGATGGCGAGGGCATCCGACTCCAGCTTGCCTTGGACCTTGTAGCCGCCCATGGCGTTCACGCTCTGGGGGGTGAGGCCGAGGTGGCCCATGACGGGGATCTCCGCATCCACCAGGGCCCGGATCATGGCCAGGCGTTTGGCGCCGCCCTCCAGCTTCACGGCCTGGGCGCCGCGCTGGATGAACCCCCCCGCGTTGCGGAGCGTATCCTCCACGCCCAGGTGGAAGCTCAGGTAGGGCATGTCCGCCACGAGCAGCGCGCGGGGCTTGGTCCGCGCCACGGCCTCCAGGTGATGGTTCATCATCGCCATCGTGACGGGCAGCGTGCTCTCGAAGCCGAGGCAGACATTCCCCACGCTGTCGCCGACGAGGAGGAGGTCGACTCCGGCCGCGTCGGCGATCATCGCTGTCGGCGCGTCGTAGGCGGTGAGCATCACGAGGGGTTTCGCCTCCCGTTTCCATTGCTGGATCAGGGGCAGGGTGACGCGAGGACGGTCGTCCGGCGAGGCGTGGCTCATGGAGGTCTCCGCTGGTGGGTCGAAGCCTGGTGCGTTGTGAAGCTATGCCTAGAGAGAGCCCGGCGCGGGCATGTTCGCCTGCGTGGGGGTCCAGTCTGCCAGGGGATCGCCCCGTTCGGGGAAGGGGAGCTTGAGGCCTGCGGCTTCCACGGCCGTGCGGTAGCGGTGGATGTCCTCGCGGCCCAGGAAGCTTTGGTCATGGCCCTCCGGCAGCCGCAGCCAGACCTGCTGGAAACTCGGGAAGCTGTCCTGCAGGCGGGCCATGGCTCCCATGCGCTCGCCATTGCGGAGCATGAGCTCGGCGCTCTCCAGCGCCGCCTCCAGGACGGCCGTGGGGAAGTGCAGGCGCCTGGCCAGGGAGAGCGCCTCGCCCCAGGCCTGGAGCGCCTGGAGGTCGACAGGCTCAGAGGCCGGGAGGCAGGCGAGGCAGAGGGCCTGGGCCCGGGCCCACTCGAACTCCAGCCAGGGCGAGGCGGAGGCCTCTACGGGCGCCTTCAAGGCTTCCAGCCGCGACCAGGCGGATTCCGGAGCTTCCAGGCCCTTGCCGCGAGAAGTCCGCGCCGCGGCTTGAAGCGCGCGCAACTCCGCGAGCCGCGCCCGCCAAGGAAGGCCGGCCTTCGCGAAGCGCTCTGCCGCTGCCCGATGAAGCCGGTCCGCGTCCTTCCAGGCGCCCCGGAATCCGGCGATCTCGCCCTGCAGCCAGATGCGGTCTCCGGTTTCCAGCCCACCGGCCTGCAGTTCCGCGGCGGGCATGGAGAGCGCTTGGAGCTCCTGGTGCTCCGAGGTGAGGAGGTCCCCCAGCGAGGCGAGCGTGCGGGCTTGCCAAAGCCTGGCCAGAGCGGCCTGAGCCGCCAGCCCCTGGCGGTGGAAGCGGTCGATGGCCCGTTCCAAGTGGGCGAGGGCCGGGCTCATCTGCTCAAGGATGCTGCGCACGCTGCCGAGGGCGAGATGGGCTTGGGCCTGCTGGACAGGATCCCCTTGGCCCCGGGCCGTCTGCAGCGCTTCGGAAAGCACTGAAAGGGCGTGGTCCGGCTGGCCCTGCGCCAAGGCCATTTGGCCCAGGGCCAATTGGATGGGCACCTGGCCCCGCGGATCGCGGTCCATCTCCAGCAGGCGCTGGGCGCTTTCAAGGTGATGGGCCGAACGCGTGAACTGGCCCTGATGGGCCAGAGCTCGCCCCAGCTCCAGCAGGATGGCGGCCTGATCCCGCGTGGGCGCCTGGCCGCCGATGAGCAGACGCTGTCCTTCCTCGAGCAGCTGGATGCCCTTGGCCGTGTCCCCGCGAAGCAGGTACCACTTGCCGAGCGCGAGCCGCAGCCTGGAATGCTCGGGATGGCTCGCATCCGAACGGATCAGGTCGAAGGCCCGGTCGAGGGTGCGGCGGGCCTCGTCGGCCTGCCGCATCTGGAGGAACACCGTGGCCTGCTTGCGCAGCAGGCGCGCCTCCATCGCTCCGCGTTCGGGGCCTGGCTCGCCGGGCGCGAGAAGCTCAAGGGCCTGATCGTAGGCCCGGAGGGCCTGACGTCCGGGCGTTTCTTCCGAGCCTTCTTCCGCCTCCGCGCCGCCCGCGGACCATGCGTCGCCCAGCCATTCCAGCAGGCGGGCATGTTCCTCGGGCTTGGGCTGAAGCGGCAGGGCCTGGCGCAGGACGGCCTGCGCCTCGCGCGGAGGCACGCGCATGGGACGGTCGAGGGCCTTCAGGAGTTCGGCGAGCCCCGTGGCCTCTTCCGCGGCGAGGGTCTGGAGAGCCAGGGCGCGCACGGTCAGGAGCTCGGATTGAGGCAGGGCCCCCAGCAGGGCTTTCGCCAGGCGCCTCAGCTCGGCGCGCGGCGTGTGGCTGCGCACCAGATCCCGCCACCGCGCGTCGGGAATCGCCGCCTCGCCGCCGTGGATCTGCACGAGCTTGGAAGCCACGGCGCCATGCAACGCCTCATCGAGGGCGTCGCCGCCAAGGCCCGAGGCCGCGCCCAGCTGGGTGGAGGGCAAAGGCCGGTCCGCGGTGGCGAGCAGGCGCACGATGGCCGCCGTGCCCGGCAGCATGCGGTTGAGCCGGCCGAGGAAGACCTGGTTCATCAGGTCCTCCTCCGCCTGGAATTGCAGGCGGCGGCCGGGAGCCAGCATCCAGCGGCCCTGCTCGAAAACGAGGCTGCCGTCCTGCTGGGCCAGCTCGAGGAAATTGCGGAGCAGCCCGGGATTGCCCAGCGCATGGCGCAGCAGGTCCGTCACGACGATGGGCGGCAGCTGATGAGGGCCGAGGAGATCCTCCATGACGCCCCGGAGGTCTTCGTCCTCTAACCGGTTGAGATGGAGCAGGGCCGCGGACGGGTGCCCCTTAAGGTGCGCGAGGAAGGGGCGCAGGCCCGCGCCCCTGGCGCTGGTGTCGGCGGTGAGGAGCCAGGCCACGGAAGAGCGGTCCACGAGCTCGCGCAGGGCCGCCAGCGCCTCCTCGTCCGCGCGCTCCAATCCCAGCACGGCCATGAGGCGAGGGTGGATCTGGGAGGCGAACTCCAGCGCCACCAAGGCGGAGGCGACTTCCTCCGGTTCCAGCGGACCTTCGCCGCGTCCGCGCCCGCCCGCCAGGAAGGCGTAGGCGGGCACGCGCCGGGAAAGCGTTTTCGCGGGGGCAGGATGCTGGGCGTAGAACTCGGCCTCCAGTCCCTGGAGGGCGCTGGCGGCTACGCGGCCGAGCAGGCCCGCAGCGCCTTCGTGCTGCGCCTCGATGCGGTGGGTCCACAGCCCGTCCGCCTCGGCGGCCGCAAGGGCCAGCGCGCCCATCTGAGTCTTGCCGATGCCCTCTTCGCCGAGGATGCCCACGATCCGCTCCATGGGGGCGGGCGCGCTGAACCCCAGCATGAGGGATTTCAGATATGTAGCTTCCTGCCCCCGGCCCCGGGCAGGGCGCGCCAGCTCCTCGCCGATGTTCGGCGCCAGTTCCCAGAGAGGCGGCTCCTCCCCTTCAGCGGGCCCGGACGGCAGGAGGGTCCTGAATTGGTCGAGGCCCCAGGGCGCCTCGCCGAGGACCCGCGGCAGGAGGATGCGCCCGGGCTGGAAGTGGATGGCTTCAGGATGAAGGAGGGCTGGCCGCGCGAGCCGCACCGCCCGCCGCTCCAGCTCGCGCCAGGCCTCCGCGCGTTGGGCCTGTGTCCATCCAGCCCAGGCCCGGGTCAGGGGAACCCCCTCCAGGCGTTGCAGATACCAGATCTGCTGCTCGTCGTAGCCGAAATGGGACTCGGCGGGTTGGGCCGTGTCCGCCTCCTGCACGCCATGGAGGAAGTCGCCGCGGAGGCCTTCCAGGGAGCGATCGTCGGGACGGGGATGGATGCGGTGGAGCAGGAAGCGGGCCCCGTCCTCTTCGCGGCGGAGAATGTGCCAGGACTCCGCTCCCGCCCGCCCGAGATCGAGGAGGGGGTCCAGTCGGAGAGCCCCGAAAAGGGGGATCATGGCCATGGCATCGCTTGGACGGCGATTGAAAAAGCCGATCGTCGGGGGGGCATGCGAGGGAGTCTAGCAGAAGGACTCCGGCGCCTTCGCCTGACTTGCAAGGTCAAGATTCGGCGCGGGTTCGAGCCGCGATTTCTGTTTGACCGGCGCGCGCGCGAACCCCCAGAATGGGTCAGTCAGTCGGACCTAACTTACCCCATCCGCTTCGGCGACCGGGACAGGGTCCGTGTGAAGTTGCTTTTCGGAGAGCGCCATGGACGCGAACATGGAAATCGCCGGTTCCGGCATGTGGTCCCGCTTCGGCGCGTGGCTCGACGAGGAGCACAGCGCCTCGAAGCGCTTCATGGTGAGCGCCGCCATCTGGGCCCTCGCCGGAACCTTCTTCGGCCTCCTCGCCGCCACGGAGTACTTCGCGCCCGACCTGATCCACGGCGTGCCCCAGCTCAGCTTCGGCCGGCTGCGCCCCACCCACGTCAACGCGGTGGCCTTCGGCTTCCTCTCCATGGCCAACATCGGCGCCATCCTCTACGTGGTGCCCGAGCTGTGCCGCACCAAGCTCTCCAGCGAGCGCGCCGCCAACATCCTGATGATCGCCTGGAACGCCGTCCTCGTGGGCATGGTCATCTGCCTCACCAACGGCATCACCGAGGGCCGCGAGTACGCCGAGATGCCCTGGTTCCTGGACATCTTCGTGATGGGCGCCCTGATCCTCTACTGCTGGATCGTGTGGTCCACGATCCTCAACCGCAAAGAGAAGCAGCTCTACGTCTCGCTCTGGTACATCGCCGGCACGACGATGTGGTTCCCCATCGTCTACCTCATCGGCAACAAGGTCTTCTTCAGCGTGACGGGCATCGGAGACGCCATCGCGAACTGGTTCTACGGCCACAACATCCTCGGCCTCTGGTTCACGACGAACGGCATCGGCCTCACCTACTACTTCCTGCCCAAGATCACGAAGAACCCGCTCTACTCCCACCTGCTGAGCATCGTGGGCTTCTCCACCATCGCCATGTTCTACACCCCCACGGGGACGCACCACCTGCTGCAGAGCCCGGTGCCCGAGTGGCTGAAAGCCGTGGCCGTCATCTCGTCGATCATGCTGCTCGTGCCCGTCATGAGCGTGCTCGTGAACTTCTGGCTCACGATGAAGGGCAAGTGGGGCATGACGGCCAGCAACCTGCCGCTCCGCTTCTTCATCACGGGCATGTGGTTCTACATGCTCACCTGCTTCACCGGCCCCTTCCAGGCGACCCGCTGGATCAACTGGTACCTGCACTTCACGCACTGGGTCGTGGGCCACGCGCACTTCGCGCTGCTGGGCACTTTCGGATTCGTGGCCTGGGGCGCCATCTACTACTGCCTCCCCCGCGTGACGGGCAAGCAGTGGTACAGCCGCCGCCTCGCGACCGCGCACTACTGGCTGTCGCTGGTCGGCACCTGCATCATGATCATCGCCCTCACGGTGGCCGGCCTCATCCAGGCCGCGGCCTGGGAGCAGGGCGAGGTCGTCTACCGCGGCGTGGTCATGTACCAGTACTTCATGGCGATGCGCGGCTTCTCGGGCTTCCTGATCGTGCTGGGGCAGGTGCTCTTCGTCTACAACGTGATCAAGACCGTCTGGGGCTCGGAAACGCTGGCGGAGGAGCCGCTCGAGGCTCCGCTGCCCTCCCAGGCGCAGGCCTGAGCGAAGGATAGGGAACAGCGACATGTCCACCAACCGCGCCAACTACCTCTACCCTTCCATCGGGATGGGCCTCATCCTCTCGGCGATCATCTTCGTGGTGATCCTCGTCCCGCGCTGGACCTTCCGCCCGCCCAAGCCGGACTACCTGCGCGACTACACCGCCAAGGAGCTCCGCGGCCGCGAGATCTACAAGCGCGAAGGCTGCTGGTACTGCCACTCGCAGGTGAGCCGCCCCCAGGACTGGGATCACGGCCCGATCAGCCATTCCAGCGACTACTACTACGACCAGTACCACCTTGTCGGGTCCGAGCGCTCCGGCCCCGATCTCTCGAACATCGGCGGCAAGTTCCCGGACGAGTACCACATCCTGCACCACCAGAATCCGCGCTATGTGAAGCCCGGATCCAACATGCCGCGCTACGACTACCTCTCGCAGCAGGAGCTGGTGGACCTCACCGCCTACCTGCAGAGCCTCGGCGCCTACGGCACCCGGGCCCTGGATCCCAAGACGGGCGAGATGAAGTACGCCGTGGTCTACGACCCCAACCATCCTGAGGTGAAGTACTCCAAGTACGACGAGAACCACCCGGAGTATGTCGCGCAGTGGAAGGACGACGTGCCCGGCCGAGAAAAGCTGGCCCAGCAGCTATACGAGGAGCACCCCGAGGTCCCCTACAAGTACACGAAGCAGATCGAAGAGCTCGTCTACACGACGCCGAAGGAGAAGGACCTCCAGAACGCCAAGACGCCCATCAACGCGATGGTGCGGAAGCTGTTCGCCAACGAGGATGAGCTCGAGGAGGCTCAGAAGAAGGACGCCAGCGTCCGTTCCTGGGAGGAAGTGAGCTTCAAGGAGCCCGAAGTCGAGCCGACGGACCCCGTGGGCCTCGCCTCGCTCCAGAAGATCCGCCAGATCGCCAACCAGGGGCGCGGGCTCTTCAACAACCAGTGCTCCACCTGCCACGGCCTCTCGGGCGACGGCCACGGCTGGTCGGCCTACAGCATGACCAAGCGCCCGGCCAACTTCCACGAGGAGAAGTACGCGCACTTCAACACGGACACCTGGTTCTGGCGCATCAGCATGGGCGTCCCCGGCACCCAGATGCCCGTGTGGGAGAAGACCCTCGGCGCCGACCAGCGCATGTACCTGGCCGCCTTCGTCAAGTATGTGGCGCAGAATGGCGGCCTCGGGAAGCTCGAGGGCATGCCCGCCCAGTCCTACGGCCTGCCCCCCAGCGCCTACGGCATCAAGATCGATCCCGCGGCCACCGCCGCGCCCGCCAAGTGAGGTCGAAGCATGGCTGACGATCCGAAGAACCTGTCCCACGACGAAGAGCCCATGGAGGAAGTGGCCGGCACCAAGGTCGGCCACGGCAAGGCGCCCTTCGCCCTCGTGATCGCGTTCCTCATCATCGTGATCTGGGCCGTGCTGGCCTGGATCCGCCCCAGCGGCACCTGAGGGAGGCCATGAAGATGACCATCCCTAAGGAGATTCCCATGAAGACCCGCACCGGAACCTGGGCCGTGCTCGGCGCGCTGGCCCTGGGCCTCGCGGCCGTGGCCGCCGTGGGCTGCGGCGACGCCAACGGCCTGTCCACCCAGGCCGCGCAGAGCAAGGATCTGGTGCAGTCGGCCGCCTACGCCCCGCAGAGCATCGAGCCCGAATCCAACGGCGCCGATTATCCGCTCGGCAAGCCCTCCGCCCTGGCCGGCCGCGCGGTCTACCAG
>DATJFC010000290.1:0-2249 GCA_035495995.1 Holophagaceae bacterium | reverse complement strand
CGAGGGCCGTCTCCAGCGTCTCCGCCAGGTTCAGCGCGGATTCCGGCAGCGTGGAGGAGGCTTCCACCAGGGCCGTGTAGGCCGGGACCTCGCCAGTGCCATAGGGGTTGCGCAGCTCGTGATGGGCGAAGACGGCGCGGTAGGCCTGGGCGCTGACGACTTCGAAGGCGCTGAGCACATCGGCCAGCTCGCGCTCCAGCGCCTGGAGGAGGGACAGCGCGGCCTCACCGTCCGCGCAACCCACGAGGGCCACGGCCCGCTGCTTCGGCAGGGGCGCCACCTGCACGACGGCGCCCGTGACGACGCCGTAGGCGCCACCGGTGCCGACGAAGAGCTGCTGAGGATCGAGGCCCGTGTTGTTCTTGCGGAGGCGGTTCAGCGCGTCCACCACGGTTCCGTCCGCGAGCACGACCTCGACGCCGAGCAGGTTGTGGCGCACATCGCCGTACTTCAGCAGGCGCGTGCCGCCGGTGTTCGTCGCCACCATGCCGCCGAGGGAAGGATCCGCGCCGAGATCGATGGGATAGAAGAGGCCGTGGGGCTCCAGCGCCGCGTTGAGCTGGCTCAGGAGGACGCCGCCATCCACGAGGACGGTGCGGTTCACGGGGTCGATCTCCAGGCGCTTGGCGAGCCGCTCCAGGCTCAGCACCAGCATGCCGCCGGAAGCGTCGGGGTTGCTCGCGCCCACGAGGCCCGTATTCGCGCCCTGGGGCTGCACGCGCAGGCCGCGCGCGTGGGCGAAGGCCAGCAGCTTCGAGACCTCGCCCGTGGTCGAGGGTTTGGCGACGGCGAGCGCCTTGCCCTTGCCGTAGCGCCAGCCTTCCTCATAGCGGGCCAGATCCTCATCCGGGCCGAGCACCGCGTCGGCGCCAAGCAGGGCGCGGAGCTCTTCGACGAGGGCCTTGTCCATCACGCCAGCAGTCTGCCCCACCCTCACACCGCCGTCATCTTGAAGATGCCCTGGGCGTTGGAGCTGTCGAAACGCAGGTCCAGCTGGCCGGGGGCCTCTTCCTTGCGCGTGATGAACTCGTGGAAGGAGCCGGGCACGGTCTTCGCGACGAGGCGGCCTTCGGCGTCCACGAAGAGCCGCTCCACCATCGCAGCGCGGAAGGCGGTCTGGATCACGCGGCCGGTGGAGGACACTTCCAGCGTCTCCTTCATGGGGCGGCCGAGGTCCTTCTGGGCCTGGGCGACGGCCTCCACATCCGCCACGCGGTCCGTGGCGTGGTTGAAGGCGTTGCCCTCGGTGGCGATCCAGGCCATCTCCTTGCTCTCGGCGGCGAGGGTCTCGTAGTCGGCGAGGCCGGGCTCCGCGTGCTGCCGGTCGAAGCAGGCGACGAGGTTGGGCAGCAGGCGCGCGGCCAGATCGAAAGGCAGCGCGCCTTCGGCCTTAAGCACATCCAGCAGGCCCAAGGCCCAGACGGGCAGCGGATCCTCGCTGGCGCCCACCACGCGCTGGACGGCCGCGCGGAAGGCGGCGGAGAAGCGCTCCGGGTGCAGTTCGCTCACGAAGAACTGGGCGATGGCTTCGGGGAAGTCCTGGTGGGCGTAGGCACGGCCGGTCATGCCCAGGCGGTCCAGGGGATACTCGCCGGCGCACACGAAGCCGAGGGGCTCGAGGAGGCGCGTGAAGGCGGCCTCGCCGGCGGGCAGGGCGCCGCAAGGGGCGGCCACCGTCCGGAGGGCGCCGTGGTCGAACACGAGCTTCTCGCCGCGTCGGACGGCGTCGCGGGCGTAGGCCTCGCCCATCGGCACGCGGCGCATCACATCCTCGAAGAGGAGCATGTTCAGGGCCTGGGCCAGCTCGGCGCGGCTGACGCTGCCGTCCTCTTCGCGGACGAGGGCGGGGTGGACCTCCAGCGCGGCGAAGAGGGCCTTGGCGCGGCGCTGGCCGACGACGGCTTCAAGCAGGGAGCCCAGGGCGCTTTCATGAATCTGGATCATCGAAACCCTCTTCGCTTCAGTCACGGATTTGTGTCAAATCCCTTGATCTTCTTATCCATTTTCGGAACCACAGATCCGGACCTGAAACCATTTGTTCGCATCACTTCATGCGTTAAAATCATGATATGGCTCACGCCCTGCCCTCCCTGCTCGCCTTGGAAGCTTTCGAGGCTTCGGCGCGGCATCGCAGCTTCACCCGCGCCGCGGAGGAGCTCCATGTGACCCAGGGCGCCGTGAGCCGCCAGGTGCAGGGCCTGGAGGAACAGCTCGGGCTGGCCCTCTTCCATCGCATCCGCCAGCGCATC
>DATJFC010000289.1:0-2086 GCA_035495995.1 Holophagaceae bacterium | reverse complement strand
TTGCTCGGGAACTTGGAGGCCAGCGCCACGAGGCGGCGCCCGTCGTCGAGCGAATCCGTCACGCCCTTGAGCAGGACGTACTCCAGCGTGACGCGCTCGTTCGTCTGGAGCGGGAAGCGGACCAGCGCGTCCATGAGCGCGTCCAGGTTCCACACGCGGTTCACGGGCATGATCTTGGAGCGGTACTCGTCCGTCGTGCCGTTCAGCGACACGGCGAGGCGCGGCCGCTTCGCGAAGGCGCCGAGCCGCTCGATGCCGCTCACGAGGCCCGAGGTCGAGACCGTGACGCGCTTGGGCGAGAGCCCGAGGCCCTTGGCGTCCGTCAGGACCTCGAAGGCGGCCATGAGGTTGTCCAGGTTGTGCAAAGGCTCGCCCATGCCCATGAAGACCAGGTTGATGGGGTCCGGCTCGCCGTCCGCGCCCACGGGCGCGCCGTGGCGCCTCAGCATGCTCACCACCTGGCCCGTGATCTCGCCGGGCAGCAGGTTGCGGAGGATGCCCATCTGGCCCGTGGCGCAGAAGGTGCAGCCCATGGCGCAGCCCACCTGGCTCGAAAGGCAGAGCGTCGTGCGGCTGGCGTAGGGCATGTGGACGCCCTCGACTTCCTTGCCGTCGGCGAGGCGGAAGGCGTGCTTGGTGGAGCCGTCGCGGCTCGGCAGGCTCTGGATGATCTCCGGCCAGGCGATGTCCGCGGCCCCGGCGAGCTTGACGCGGAGCGGCTTCGAGAGGGTCGTGAAGTCGTCCCATGCGCCAAAGCGGTGCTTGTGGAGCCCCTCGAACACCTGGTCGCCGCGCCAGGGCGCCTCTCCGAGCCGCGACATCAGCCCGCGCAGATCCTCCCGGGACAGGAAGGCGGCGTTGGGCCGCGCGCGGGGCGCCAGTTCCGGCGCGGGCTGGTCCCAGAGCGGCATCAGTCGCGCGCGATCCCGAAGCCCTGCAGGGCGCGCAGATCTTCTTCGGACCAGCCCTCCAGCGGGGCCGCGCCCGGCGCGTCGTCTTTCGGCGCGTGCGTCGCCTCGAGCACGAGGCAGAGGTCGTAGCCGCTCTCCTGGATGCGGAGCGCGAGCTCGCGGCAGGAGGGATCCTGCGCGAGCGAATCGAGGAGGGAATCGCCCAGCTCGCCTACCAGCTTCTGGATCTCTTCAGGCAGATCCATGGGTCCTCCCCGGTGTGGAGAATTCTACGACCAGACGCAACCTTCCTGGGGGAGTTCAGGCGATCCCGAACCAGGCGCGCATCTGCTTGGCGAGCTGCTCCCGGAAGCCTTCCATCTTGACTTCAGCGGCGCCCGGCCGCGAGGCCGCGCGCCGCGCCATCAGGTCCGCGAGGCGCTCGAGCACTTCCGGCTCGCGCTTGAGGCTCGTTTCGAAAGCGGCCTTGTCCATCTCCAGCAGGAGCGTGGGCTCGGCCGCGACGACGGTGGCGTTGCGGGGGGCGCCCGTGAGCAGGCTGGATTCCCCCACCCAGTCGCCGCGCCCGATCTCGGCGACGGTGTTCCAGAAGAGGCCGCTGTAGGGCGCTTCCCGCCGCTCGGGGTGGACGACCGCCAGCCGGCCTTCCAGCACCGCGTAGAGCGAGTCTCCCGCATCGCCTTCGCGGATGACGCCCTCGCCGGGGGCCTTCCGGTGGAGGCTCACCCGGCCCTCCAAGTCCCGCGCCCAATGCGCGGGGAGATTCAGGAGCTCCACCACCGAATCCAGCTGCGCCTCGTCCGCGGGCGGCATCGGCGGCTCGGTCTGGCCAGGGCCGAAGGGCCCCATCAGCGGGTGCCCCTCCCGCGCCAGCACGGTGGCGACGATGCGGTGCGCTTCGTCCATGGAGGCCTTGGCGTGGCGGTAGCCCAGGGACCAGACCTGGATCTCCAGCTCCACGCCGCCGTCGTGCTGCCCGTGGGCGACGACCTTGGGGCGCCGATCCGGAAAGTGCGGCAGGCCCGCCATCGCCACGGAGAGCATCGCGAGCACCTCATGGAGCCGCGCGGTGGCCTGGATGGTGTAGAGCGCCGTGCGGCGGTGCAGGCCCACGGGCGCGTAGAGGTTGGTGACGATGCACTGGGCGGCGACGCGGTTCGGGACGAGGTCCGTGT
>DATJFC010000288.1:0-21401 GCA_035495995.1 Holophagaceae bacterium | reverse complement strand
TCGTCGTGCTGGCGGAGGACATCGCCGCGCTGGTCGGCCTCGCCCTCGCCCTCGCGGCCGTGCTGCTGGTGATGGCGACGGGCAACGGGGTCTGGGACGGCATCGGGTCCGTCGCCATCGGCGCCCTCCTCATCCTCGTCGCGGCCTTCGTGGGTTCGGAGATCACGAGCCTCCTCCTCAACGAGGCGCCGCCGCTCATCCTGCGGGCCGCGATGCGCGAAGTGGCGGAAGAGGACGCCCAGGTCGACAAGGTGCTGAACCTCATCGCGATCTATGTCGGCAGCGAGCGCCTGATGGTGGCCCTCAAGGTGAAGTTCAAGCCCCAGCCCACCGGCCAGGCCCTCGTGGACGCCATCAACGCCTTCGAGCTCCGCTTGCGCGCCTGCTTCCCCCAGATCCAGCACCTCTTCGTGGAGCCGGACGACAAGGCCTGAGCCTCAGAACCGCTCCAGCCACTTGATGCGGGGCGCCAGCGCGGAGTTGAGCTGGACGAGGAGGATGGCGACGAGGCTCGCGGCGGGGGAGAGGAAGCAAAGGGCGGCGCCGAGGGCGTAGAGCAGCTGGTAGACGAGGATGCGACGGCATTGGACGCGGATGAGGTCCACGGGGACATCGGCCTTCAGGAGCCCGGCGCGGCGCGAGTGGCTCAGGCTCCCGTAGAGCACGGCGCCGAGCAGGAGGATGTTGGCCCAGTAGATGAGCAGGGCGAGGCGGAAGGTGATGAGCTCCGCCAGCAGCGCGGTGGAGAAGGGCACGAGGCTCACGGCGGCGAGGAAGGCGATGTGGATCCAGGTGAGGTCCCGGTCGCTCTTCTCCAGGTGGTTGAACTGGGACTGCTGGCCGTTCCAGAAGATGCCCAGCGTCATGAAGCTCATGAGGTAGGCGAGGAGGCGCGGCGCGAGGGCGAGAAGGGCGCGGCCGAGCTCGCCTTCGCTGTGGATGAGTTCGGCCGCCGGGGCCTTGAGGTCCAGGACGAGCAGCGTCATCGCCACGGCGAAGACGCCGTCGCTCAGCGCGGAGAGGCGATCGAGGCTCTGGCCCGCGAGGCGGTTGTAGGTGGTCGCCATCCTAGGCTCCGACGGCCTTGATAGGTATATGGCGATGGCGTTTCATCCTTCCGAGAATGCCACGGCTTCCCGCCGCCAATTCCGGAACAGCCACAGCGCGACGAGGCCGTTGAAGATCAACCCGAAGAGGGCCTCGCCGTTGAAGATCCGGGCCTGGCCGCCGAAAAGGCCCGCGTGGCCGGTGTAGACATCGCCCAGCAGGACGGGGTTCCAGATGTTCCAGCTGAAGTGCAAGACGGCGCAGGGCCACACCGAGCGGCCCCAGCGGTAGAAGGCGGCGAAGGGCACGGCCGCGACGGCGATGGAGAGGAGGAACACCGTGTTCAGGACCGGGTGGCCCTTCTGCGTGCTGGAGAAGATGATGGGGATGTGGAAGCTGGCCCACACGGGCATCGTGATGGCCGCGGCCACGAGCGGGCGCTCCACCCAGCGGCGCACGAGGTAGCCGCGCCAGCCCATCTCCTCGCCCAGCTCGCCCGGGAAGATCCCGTGGGTGAGGAAGGTGGGCACGAAGAGCAGGACGCGGAAGGCGTGGTGCAGCCAGGCGATCCCCGGCGGGAGCGCGGCCTTCACCTTGTCCGGCCAGCCCCAGCGGTAGGCCGCGGCCGCCAGCAGCCAGGGCAGCAGGAAGACCAGCCAGATCAGCGCGAAGACACCCAGCACGCGCGGGCCGTCGAGGGCGAGCGTCTTTGAAAGCTTCAGGTGGAGGGCCTGGGGCTGGAAGACGATGAAACCGGGATGCCCCAGCGCCTGCCAGCCGTAGGCGAGAACGAGGCAGAAGGCCGCCATCAGGAAGGGGTACACCATGGCCAGCAGCCACGGCGCCCAGCCCGTGAAGGCGAAGCCGGCGGCGCGCGGCGGCTCCCTCCGGAAGGCCCAGGCGCAGCCGATGGCCACGAAGGCGGGCACGCACATGAGGAGGCGGATGAGCCAGGTCCGCTGTTCGTCGTGCAGCCAAAGCGCCCCGACAGCCCAGCTCAGGGGCAGGGCCAGGGCGATGAACCAGATCGTCTCCTTGCGGGTCGGCATGGGGCTCCTGGAGGGTTCCGGAAAGCCTACGCGGAAGACGGCGTCCGGGTCAGTCCTCCGTCCAGACTTCCTTCGCCGTCGGATGGCTGAGGAAGTGGGTCATGGCTTCCGTGAAGCCGTAGGCGCCCACCATGCCGAAGGCGAGGAGGTCGCCGGGCGCGAGGCCAGGCAGGTCCACTTCGCCGAGGCGGTCCAGGCTCGTGCAGAGCGGGCCCGCCAGCGTCGTGCGATGGAGGGGGCCCGACTTCCCGATGGCGCGCACGGGGAAGGGCTGGCCCGTGAGGGCCGGGCGCAGCAGGTGGTTGAGGCCGCCTTCGAGGATGGCGAAGCGCGCGCCGCGGCTCTCCTTCACCCGCAGGACCCGCGCGAGGTAGACGCCGCAGGGCGCGGCGAGGAAGCGGCCCGGCTCCAGGATGAGTTCGCCCGTGAACCAGTCGTGGCGGGCGAGGAGGTCCGCCAGCCCCGCGCCGAAAGCGGCGATATCAAGGGGCGTTTCATCCTCCGCGTAGGGCACGCCGAGGCCGCCGCCGAGGTCGATCTGCTCAAGGACGAGGCCGTGCTCCCGGTGGAGCCGATGCGCGAGGTCGAGGATGCGGCCGTGGATGGGGAGCAGCGCGCCGGCGTCCCGCTGATTGCTCGCGGCGAAGGCGTGGAGGCCGCGGATGCGCACATGGCGCAAGGTCGCGGCGCGGGCGAGCAGATCGGGCACGGCCTCCTCGTCCACGCCGAAGGCGGAGGGCCCGCTTCCGCCGAGGATGCGCGAACCCTCCTCCACCCCCAGAGGGTGGACGCGGAGGTTCACGGCGAGCGGCGCGGCGGTCAGCGCGTCGAGGCGCGCCAGGTCCTCGATGCCTTCGGCCTGGACCCGCACGCCGAGGTCGAGGGCGAGGCGCAACTCCTCCTCGCGCTTGCCGGGTCCCGCGAAGAAGCAGCGGCCCGGCGGCAGGCGCAGCGCGGCCACGCGTTCCAGTTCGCCGATGGAAGCGCAGTCGAAGCTGGCGCCGAGGGCGGCGAAGCAGGCGAGCAGGTCCGGATGGGGGTTGGCCTTCACCGCGTAGGCGAGGCGCGCGCGGGGGGGCAGCGCGGCGCGGAGGGTCCTGAAGGAAGCCTCCGCGGCGGCCCGGCGGTAGACGAAGGCGGGCGTGCCGTGGGCCGAGGCGAGCCGGAGGGACTCCGCGTCGTCGAAGGCGAAGAGGTTCATGGGCGGCCCCAGAACGGAGCCATGCGCCGCACGCCCTCCCGCAGCTGCTCCGGCGAGGCCGCGAAGCTGAGCCGCGCGAAGGCGCGCCCGCCTTCGCCGAAGACGAGGCCCGGCACGAGGATGACCTTCGCCTCGTCGCGCAGGCGCAGGCAGAAGGCCATGGGGTCCGCGTGGGCCGCCTCCGGCAGCGGCATCCAGTGGTAGAAGGCGCCATCCGGCGGTTCGGCGTCGAGGTCCAGGTGCTCCTTCAGCGCCGAAGCGAGGGCCTCCCAACGGGCGCGCAGGTGGGCGCGCGCCTCCGCGAGCACGGGTCCAGAGGCCTCCACGAGCGCGAGCGCCGCGCGCTGGGCGGGCAGGGCCGCGGTCGTCACCGCGAAGGCGTGCACGGTGCGCGCGGGGGCGAGCCACGCTGGATCGCCCACCATCCAGCCGACGCGCAGGCCGGGCGCGCCCCAGCCCTTGCTCACGGAGCTCGTCACGACGCCGTAGCGGCTCACCTCGCGCAGCGAAGGGTGCGGCGGGCCGAGGGTGAGGTCCCGGTAGACCTCGTCGGAGATGAGGAGGAGGCCTCGCGTCTCGCAGGCCTCCGCCACGCGGCGCAGGGCCGCGCGGTCCGCGCCGCCGCCGGTGGGGTTGCAGGGGTGGTTGAGGATCACGGCCTTGAGGCCCGGCGTGTCGAGCTTCGCGATGAGTCCTTCCGCGTCGAGGCGGAAGCGGTTGGCCGCATCGAGGGGATAGGTGATTGTCTCCGCGCCGGCGAGGGTCGCGATGCTGCGGTAGGCGACGAAGCCCGGATCGGACATGAGCACCTTGTCGCCCGGTTCCACCCAGGCGTGGAGCAGCGCGAAGAGGGCCTCTTCGGATCCGGTGGTGACGAGCACTTCATCGGGCTCGCCATCGTGGTAGGCCGCGAGGGCCTTGCGCAGCTCCGGCAATCCCACGGTGGGTCCGTAGGCGCAGACGCCCTCGAAGGCCGCGAGGGCCTTCCGCGCGGGCTCGGGCAGGGCCCAGGTGGGCTCGCCGAGACCCAGGGGGATCGCGTCCGGCGCCGCGCCTTCGCTGAGGGCGCGGATGGGGGACGGCCTTAGCGCGGCCAGGCGCGAGGCGGGCCGGATCATCGCAGCGCCTCCTCCAGCGTCGTGGCCGCATCCGTCTTGGGATCCCGGTACTTCACGATGCAGGGGACCTGGAGGTGGAGGCCCCGCGAGACGGCGTAGTCGCCGGAGGCCGGCCGCGAGCCGGGCACGACGACGGCGCCTTCGGGCACTTCGCGGCGCAGCTCGCGGCCATGGACGAGGTCGTGGATGACCGTGCCGCCGGTGATGACGACGCCGCTGGCGAGCACCGCGCGCTTTCGCACGACGATGCCTTCGAAGAGGCCCACGAGGCCGCCGATGAAGGCCTCATCCTCGATGACGACGGGCCGCGCGCCCGCGGGCTCCAGCACGCCGCCCACTTGGGCGCCCGCGCTGAGGTGCACGCGCTTGCCCACTTGAGCGCAGCTGCCCACGAGAGCGTGGCTGTCCACCATCGTGCCCTCATCCACGAAGGCGCCCACGTTGATGTAGGCGGGAGGCATGACGACGACGCCCCTGCCCACGAAGGCGCCGCGCCGCGCGGAGGAGCCGCCGGGCACGAGGCGCACGGCGTCGTCCAGCGTGAAGGCCCGCGGCGGATAGGCGCCCTTGTCGAAGAAGGGGAAACCGGGGCCCTCCATGCGTTCGAGATTGAAGCGCCGGAAGCCCGCGAGGATGGCGGCCTTCACCCAGGACACGGCGGACCATTCGCCGCCGGGAGAGCAGGCGGCGGCGCGCAGTGAGCCGGATTCAAGCGCGGCGAGCAAGGCCTCGTGGGCGTCTCCATGCTTCGCATCCGCGAGGATCGCTTCCGTTTCGCGGGCGTAGAAGGCTTCCAGTTCCTGAAGGGTCATCGGAGGGCCTCCATCGCCGTGGCGAGCTTGGCACGCGTGGCGGGTTCCGCGGAGACGAGAGGCAGGCGCAGCACATCCTCCGCGAGGCCCAGCATCTTCAGCCCCGCCTTGAGCGGGCCCGGATTGCTTTCGAGGAAGAGCGCGTCGATGAGGGGCAGCAGGCGGTGGTGGAGGCTTTGAGCCTTCGCGAGATCGCCTGCGCGCGCGGCCGTCACGAGCGCCTTCGTCTCCGCGGGCACGAGGTTGCCGAGGACGGAGACGAGGCCGGTGGCGCCGAGGGCGAGGGAGGGCAGGCCGAGGCCGTCGTCGCCGGAGAGCAGGGTCTTCCCTGGCGGGAGGGTCCGCGCGATCTCCCCGATCTGGGCGAGGTTGCCGCTGCTCTCCTTCACGGCGACGACGGCCCCGTTCTCCCAGAGTTTCGCGAGCATCGCGGGCGTGAGGTTGAGGCCCGTGCGGCCCGGCACGTTGTAGACGACGAGGGGCAGGCCTGGCGCGGCCTCGGCGACGGCGGCGTAGTGCGCGGCGAGGCCGGGAAGCGTCGGCTTGTTGTAGTAGGGCGTGACGACGAGGGCGCCCTGCGCGCCGAGGCTTTGCGCGCGCTTCGTCCAAGCCGCGGCCTGCTTCGTCGCGTTGGAGCCGGTGCCCGCGACGACGGGGCGGCCCTGGGCCTCTTCGAGGCAGGCGACGATGAGCGCGTCGCGCTCCGCTTCCTCCAGCGTCGCGGCCTCGCCGGTCGAACCCAGGGGGATGAGCGTGTCCACGCCGCCCGCGACGCAGTGGCGCACGAGGCGGCGGAAGGCCTCCAGGTCCACCTCGCCCGAGGCCTTGAAGGGCGTGGCGAGGGCGACGGCGAGGCCGGACAGGTCGAGACTCATGGGTTCACCTCGCGGAAGAGCGGATCAAGGAGGTCGCGGGCCACTTCGTCCATGGTGAAGACGCCCTTGCGCCCCTGGATCCAGGCGGCGGCGCGCAGGGCGCCTTCGGCGTAGGGGCGCGCGCTGCGCGCGGCGTGGGTGAGCTCCAGCGTCTCGCCGGTGGCGTCGAGGCCCACGGTGTGGCTGCTGTAGGTGTGGCCGGCGCGGATGCTGGAGACATTCAGCTGGTGCGGCGCCACGGGCGCGCCGATGGCGGGGATGACCCACTCGGTCTTGCGGGGGCAGCCCTTGAGGAGCGTGGCCGCCAGCTGCTTCGCGGTGCCCGAGGGCGCGTCGTGCTTGCGGGCGTGATGGTGCTCCACGAGGTAGGGGTCGCAGTCCTCGTCCAGCGCGGCGAAGCGCGCGAGCACGAGGCTGAGCCGCGCGTAGAGCGCCACCGTCATGGAGAAGTTGGGCGCCACGAGGACGGCCGCGCGGTCGCCCACGCGCTCGCGCAGATCGGGGATGGACCAGCCCGTGGTGCCGATGAGGAGGGGTGTCCCCGTGGCGATGGCCCAGTCGAGGCGCGCGGGCACGGCGGCGGCGGCGCTGGCTTCGATGGCGGCGTCCACCTTCTCCGTGGGCGGGGCTTCGCGGCCCACCTGCCAGGCGAGCCGGTCGCCCGCCACTTCCGCGAGGGCGGAGCCGAGGCGGCCCCTCCCGAAGATGCCGATCCTCATGATCCACCTCCCGGTTCGATGAGCGCGCGGTGCAGGCGTCGCAGGGCCTCGTCGGCGTCCTCGCGCCGCACCACGAGGCTCAGGTTGATCTCGTTGGCGCCCATGGAGATCATCTCCACATTGATGTCCTGCAGCGCCGTGAAGATGCGCGCGCTAAGGCCCGGGGTGCGCTTGAGCCGCTCGCCGACGACGGCGACGATGGCGCGGCCCTCCGCGGTGGCGACCTTGGCGAAGGCGGTGAGGTCCTTCACCAGCGCCTTCAGGGGCGCGTCCGCCTCCACCGTGAGGGAGACGCTCACTTCCGCCGTGGCCACCAGGTCCACGGAAGCGCCGTGGCGGCCGAAGACCTCGAAGAGCCGCGCGAGGAATCCACTTTGCGCCAGCATGCGGGTGGAACTGACAGTGAGGATCGTGACGGGCCCCCGGCTGGCGAGGGCGGTGACGGGACGGCCCGTCGCCACCTCGCCGGAGATGGTGGTGAAACGGCCATGGGGCCGCCCCGTGTGGCGCACGGTGACGGGGATGTCGGCGTCGACCGCCGGCTGGATGGTGGCGGGATGGAGCACCTTGGCGCCGAAGGCCGCGAGCTCCGCGGCCTCCGCGAAGCCGAGGTCGGAGATGGGCAGGGCCTCCGGCACGATGCGGGGGTCCGCCGTGAGCACGCCTTCCACATCGGTCCAGATCTGCACTTCGGCGGTCTTCAGCGCCGCGCCCAGGAGAGCGGCGGTGTAGTCGCTGCCGCCGCGGCCGAGGGTCGTCGTGAGCCCGTCCTCCGTCGCGCCGATGTAGCCTTGCGTGATCACGGCGCGGCCGGGGGCGAGCAGGGGGGCCAGGTGCGCGTGGGCCAGCGTCTCGATCGCGAAGGCGTCCGGCGCGGCCTCGCCGAAGCGGGCGTCCGTGCGCATCACGGCGCGGGCGTCGAACCAGGCGTGGCCGGTGGCCGCCGCGAAGAGGCGGGTGCTGAGGCGCTCGCCGAAGGAGGCGATGGCGTCCAGGCTGCGCGGCGACAGTTCCCGGAGCAGGGCCACGCCCCGCAGCAGCAGCTCCAGCTCCTGGAAGGCCATGGCGAGATCCGACAGGCCTGCGCCGAGTTCCTGGGCCGTCGCCTCATGGTGGGCGCGGAGGCGCTGGAGGATGTCGAGCGCCGCGCCGAGCTCGCCGCGCTCCGCGCAGGAGGCCGCCTCGAAAAGCGCGTTGGTGGTCTTGCCCATGGCCGACAGCACGACCAGGGGCGCCTGGGGCAGGGCTTCCGCCACGAGCGCGGCGGCCTGGCGCATGCAGGCCGCGTCCGCCACCGAGGAGCCGCCGAATTTCATGACGAGGGTCATAGCAGGCCCTCCGCGACGGCCAGCTCGGCGTTGAGGATGGAGCCCGCGGCGGCGCCCCGCTCGGTGTTGTGGCCCAGCAGGCTGAACTTGATCCCCAGCACGGGGCAGGGGCGGATGCGGCCCACGTGGACGCTGAGGCCGCCATCGGCCTCCACATCGAGGCGCGGCTGGGGGCGGTCCTCGCCTTCGTGGAGACGGATCGCGGCTTCGGGGGAGGACGGCAGGCGCGGCGCCGGATTCCAGGCGGCGAAGGCCTCACGCACGGCCTCCGGCGAAGGATCGCCCCCCAGGCGCGCGCTGACGGCTTCGGTGTGCCCGTCGGCGACGGGCACCCGGTGGCAGAGGGCGGAGACGCCGAAGGTGCCGAGCCGGATGGCGCCGCCACCGAGGGCGCCCAGCAGCTTGGGCAGCTCCTCCTCCACCTTCGGCTCCTCGTTGCGGATGAAGGGGATGACGTTGCCGAGGATGTCGAGCGAGGGCACGCCGGGATAGCCCGCGCCGCTCACGGCCTGGAGGCTCGTCATGATCACGGCCTCGAGCCCGAAGGCGGCGTGCAGGGGCGCGAGCGCGAGGGCCAGCATCGTCGCGGTGCAGTTGGGGTTGCAGACGATGCCGCCCCGCCACCCGCGGGCGGCGCGCTGGGCCTTGAGGAGCGAGAGGTGTTCCGCGTTCACCTCGGGGATGAGCAGCGGGACATCCGAGGCCATGCGGAAGGCGGAGGCGTTCGAGAAGACGAGGGACCCGGCGGCGGCGAAGGCGGGCTCCAGCTCCCGCGCGGGCTCGGTGTCGAGGGCGCTGAAGACGATGGGCGCGAACGCGTGGTCGGGATGGCAGGGGTCCAGCACGCGGTCGGCGAGGCCGGCGTAGGCCTCGCCACCCAGGCGCCAGGCGCAGGCGTCGGCGTAGCGCTTGGCGCGGGAGCGGTCGCTGGCGGCGAGGTGGGCGATCTCGAAGAGGGGATGTTGGGCGAGGCGGCGCACGAAGCGCTGCCCCACGACGCCGGTGGCGCCGAGGACGGTGACGGGGATCTTGGTCATGGAAGCTCCAGGGAGGAAAGGGATGAGCGCGGGGGCGGCCCTAGCGTTTGCTCCCCTCGCCCCCTTTGCTTCCATGGAGGTGGCTCCCGAGGAAGTGGCGCGCGAGCCGCGCGTTCAAGGCGATCCCGGCTTCGAGATCCTCCAGGTCGAGATGCTCGTCCGGCCGGTGCGCGACCTCGATGCGGCCGGGCCCCGCGAGCACCACGGTGCGGTCGGGCACGAGGGCGCGCAGCGCCGGCGCGTCGGAGCCGAAGGGCATGGGCGCCATGGGGAAGCCGTCCACCGCCGGGTAGAGGTCCGGCGGCTCGGATAGCCGCAACGCGATCTCGCCGCGCTCGGGCCTCAGCGCCGCGACCCGGTCCGCGAAATCCGAACCGGGCAGCGTGCGCGCGAGCAGCTCGGCTTCAGCGTGAGCCGGGACCACATTGACCGCGTCACCGCCTCCGATGCGGCCGAGGTTCCAGACCTCCGGCCCCAGCGCGGGATCCGCGGGCCGCGGCTCCTCGCGCAACCGCTGCAGCCAGTCCGTGAGCTCCCAGATGGCGCTGCGTCCCAGTTCCGGCGAGCCGCTGTGGGCGGCCACGCCGCGGCATTCGAGGTGGAGGTGGAGGGCGCCGCGCTGGCCCGTGGCGAGCCGGTTGCCGGTGGGCTCGCCGTTGATGAGAGCGCGGAGCGCGGGCATCGAGAGCGATAGAGCCGCCCGCGCGCCCGCGCTGTCCGTCTCTTCGCCCACGACGCCCAGCCAGGCGAGGCCTTCAACGCCCTCTTCGCGGAGCGCGCGGATGGCCGCCAGCTGCGCGAGGATCTGCCCCTTCGCGTCGCAGGCGCCGCGGCCATGGACGCGGTCCCCTTCGCGGCGCGGCGCGATGAAGGGCGGCACGGTGTCCAGGTGGGTGGAGAAGAGGATTTCAGGGATGCCCCAGGTGGCCAGCACATTCGTGCGGCCGGGGGCCACGGCCTGCTCGGTCACTTCGGCGCCGAGCTCCATCAGCAGCGCGCGCAGCGCGGGCAGCCCCAGATCCTCCACGCCCGAGGTCGTGTCGCAGGCGCAGAGGTCCATCAGCCGGCTTGCGAGCCAGTCGCGGGAAAGGGGGGTGGGGGTGTCGGTCACGGCGGCCTCGAAGACGACGGCGCCCTTTGAACGAGGACCGGGGCGCGAGCCCGACCCACCGTCCTCAGGCGCTCCACGCCGGGTATCCGGCGTGGCAGCCGCGGGGATTTAGCCCTCGCGTCCAGGGTTGCGCGTCGATGCTCCGCGTCCCTTCGGCGGTCCTCCCCTTTCAGCCGGGGTCATCGGGCGCATCGCCCTCGCTCGGCCTACTGATGGGGACCGCTCCTCCATCGGTGATCTAACGCTAGCGGAGCGCGTGGCCGTTCCGCAACGGGAATCCGCAACGCGTCAGCGCATCAGCTCTTTGAGCAAGGCCTCGCCCCGGGGCCAGGGGCCGAATCCGCTGGCGGCGTTGATGTGGCCGCCGCGCTCGAGCAACGAGAACCGTGATCCCCAGGCCTTGGCGAAGTCGCGGGCGCGTCCGGCATCGAGATAAGGGTCGTCCGCCGCCGCGACGACATGGGAGGGGAAAGGCAGGACGCCGCGCGGGATGGGCGCGAAGTCGCGCAGCTCCTCGGGCGCTTCGTCGCGCTCCACATCGGCGGGCGCCACGAGCAACGCGCCGTGGATGGGGCGCTGATGCTGGGCGGCCCAATGGACGATGGCGAGGCAGCCGACGGAATGGCCCACGAGCACCGGCGGCGCGCCGTCGAAGCGCAGATGCAGCGCGAGCGCGTCGTCCAGCGCGCCGGTCCACTCCCAGCGCCGCGGGAAATCCCAGTTGGGCATCTCCACCCGCCGCGCGTCCGCCACCTGCGACTCCCACAGGCTCTGCCAGTGGCCGGGGCCTGAGTTCTGCCACCCGGGCACGAGGAAGACGGGGCGGTTCACGGCGCGAGCCCCAGCAGCCAGGCTTCGTCGCGCACGGCGATGCCCAGCTCCTCGGCCTTCGCGAGCTTGGACCCGGCTTTCTCTCCGGCGAGCAGCAGCGTCGTCTTCTTGGAGACGGAACCCGTCACCTTCGCGCCGAGCCGCTTGAGGAGGGCCTCGGCGTCCTCGCGCGCGAGGGTCGGCAGCGTGCCCGTCACGACGGCGACTTCACCCGAAAGCGGCAGCGCGCCGCGGTCCACGGGCTCGGGGGCTTCCGGCGCGACGCCCATGGCGGCGAGCTCGGCGGGCAGGCCGGGATGCAGCGCGACGAAGGCGCGGAGCGCGGCGGCCACCTTCGGCCCCACCTCCTCCACGGATTGGAGCGCGTCCTCATCCGCGGCCCACAGCGCGTCCAGGCCCATGAAGGCCTGCGCCAGCAGTTCCGCGGTGCGGACGCCCACCATGGGGATGCCGAGGGCGTGGATCCACTTCGCCAGGGGCTTGGTGCGGGCGGCGGCGAGCTGCTCCAGCACATTCTGCGCGCTCTTCTCCGCCATGCGCTCAAGGCCCGCGAGGAAGGCGAGGCTGTTGCGCGGCTCCTCCAGCAGCTTGAAGAGCTGCCAGGGGTGCTGGAAGCGGGCGGAGGCGACGAGCTGTTCCACCAGGGCTTCGCCGAGGCCCTCGATGTCCAGCGCGGAGCGTGATCCGAAATGGAGGAAACGCGCCGTGAGCTTGGCGGGGCACTCAGGGTTGAGGCAACGGATGGCGACTTCCGCGTCGTCATCCTTGCCCACGGGGCCGCCGCAGACGGGGCAGGCCGCCGGGATCCGCACCGGAGGCAGATCCCGCTCCGCCTCGCCGGGCACGAGCGCGACGACCTTGGGGATCACATCGCCGCCCTTCTCGATGAAGACGCGGTGGCCGGCCTTCACGCCCAGGCGCGCCAGCTCGTCGGCGTTGTGCAGCGTCGCGCGGCGCACGGTGGAGCCCGAGACTTCCACGGCCTCCAGCTCCGCCACGGGGGTGAGCTTGCCTGTGCGGCCCACCTGCCAGGTGATGCCCAGCACCGTCGTCGTGGCCTGGGTGGCGGGGAACTTGAAGGCGATGGCCCAGCGCGGGGCGCGGTCCGTGAAGCCCAGCTGCTGCTGCAGGGCGCCGTCGCGCACCTTGATGACGACGCCGTCGATGTCGAAGCCCAAGGTCTCGCGGCGCCCGCCCACCTGCGCGATGAAGGCGAGCACCGCGTCGAGATCGCCTTCCGTGCGCGCGGGCATGGGCGCGAAGCCGAAGGATTCCAGCCGCGCCATCGCGGCGAAGTGGTCCGTCTCGCCGATCCATTGCCAGGGCAGGAACTGGAGGCGGCGGCGCGCGACCTCCTGGCTGTCCAGCAGCTTCATCGTGCCGCTGGCGGTGTTGCGGGGATTGGCGTAGCGCGCCTCGCCCTTCGCGTCCCGCTCGCGGTTGAGCTCTTCCCAGCGCTTGCGGGAGAGGAAGACCTCGCCCCGCACCATCGCGCGCGCGGGCGCGTCCGAGGGCAGCGTGAGCGGGATGTCGGCGATGGTCCGGGCGTTGTCCGTCACCTCCTCGCCCACCTCGCCGTCGCCGCGGGTGAGGGCCGCGGAGAGGGCGTGGTCCTCGTAGACCAGTGAGAGCGAGAGCCCGTCCACCTTCAGCTCGGCCGCGTAGTCCACCGGCAGGAGCGGGCCCAGCTGCTTGCGCACGCGGGCATCCCATTCCCGCAGCTCCTCCTCGGAGTAGGCGTTGTCGAGGCTGTACATGGGCGGCTCATGGCGCCCCTTGGCGAAGCTCTCCACCGGCGGCGCGCCCAGGCGCCGCGTGGGGCTGTTGGAGTCGGCCCAATCCGGATGCGCTTCCTCCAACGCCTTCAGCTCCCGTTCCAGGGCGTCGTACTCGGCGTCCGAGAGCGTGGGCTGGTCCAGCACGTAGTAGCGGTAGCGATGCTGGCGCACCTGCTCCGCGAGGTCCTTCATGCGCTTCCGGAAGTCCATCACCTGATTCTCGCGCGGTGGAGGGCGCCCATCACCACCCCCAGCGCGAGGAAGACGCTGAGGGTGGAGCTGCCGCCGTAGCTGAAGAAGGGGAGGGCGATGCCCTTGTTGGGCAGCGCGCCTGCCACCATGCCCACGTTGACGAGGATGTGCATGGCGAAGATGCCCGTGGCCCCGGCGCAGTAGTAGGACTCGGCCAGGGTCTTCGCCGCGCGCGCGCCTTCCAGCATGCGCGCGAGCAGGGCGCCGTAGAGGGCGAGGGCGATGAGCACGCCGAGGAAGCCGCGCTCCTCCGCCCACACCGCGAAGACGAAGTCCGTCGTCTTCACCGGCAGGTAGTTGAGCTGGGTCTGGCTGCCGCTCGTGAAGCCCTTGCCCACGATGCCGCCGGCGCCGATGGCGATGCGGCTCTGGGTGATCTGGTAGCCCTTGCCTTGAGGATCCCGCTCGGGGTTGAGGAAGGTGAGCACGCGTTCCTTCTGGTAGGGGCGCAGCACTTTCTTCCAGGCCACCCCGCCCACCAGGGGCAGCAGCACGAGGAGCGCGGCGAGGGTGCGCTTGCGGAGACCCCTCATGACCGGCAGCAGGAGCAGGATCGGCGTGAAGCTGAGGGCCATGCCGAGGTCCGGCTGCTTCATCACGAGCAGCATCGGGAAGACGACGATGGCGACGGCCCCGGCGAAGTCGGCCTTCTCCACCTTGTCCATGGGGCGCGACCCGAGGCGGTGGGCGACGAAGAGCAGCGTGATCCACTTCATCAGCTCCGAGGGCTGGAAGGTCTGGCCGCCCAGGGCGAGCCAGCGCTTGGCGCCGCCGATGCGGTGTCCCACCAGCAGCACGGCCACGAGGCTGAGGAGCCCCAGCGCGTAGATGAGGAGGCTCTTCTTGAAGAGGCGCGTCGGGTCGACATTCGCGAGGAGGGCCATGGCCAGCAGGCCCGCGGCGTTCCAGCCCGTCTGCTTGATCCAGAGCCCCGACTGCGTGGTGCCGCGGCCCGCCGAGTAGAGCGTCAGCGTGCCCATGAAGACGAGGGCGAGGATGAGGGACAGGAGACGGCCGTCCGCGGCCCGGAGGCGGCGCAGCATCAGTCCGCCTCCTCGGGCGGCGTCGCGGGGAAGGCGTCCGGCACCTTGCCGCCCGGCGGCGGCAGCGGGCGCTTCACCCGGTCCACGAACCAGTACTGGATGAGCTTGGCGGCGATGGGCGCGGCGGCGTCGGAGCCGAAGCCCGCGTTCTCCACGACGACGGCGAAGGCGATCTGCGGATTGTCCGTGGGGGCGAAGCCGGCGAAGAGGGAGTTGTCCTTGAAGCTCTTCGCGAGCTGGGCGTAGTGGGCCTTGTCCACGAAGGTGATCACCTGGCTGGTGCCGGTCTTGCCCGAGAAGGGGACTTCCTTCGCCACCTGCCGCACGAGGGGGTTGGTGGCCGCGGTGCCGGATTCCACGACGTGCGCCATGCCTTCATGGAGCACACCCCACCAGGCGGGGTCCACGATGTCCACCTGTTTGGGCGCGGGCGCGGCGCCGCCTTCCCGCTCGCCGGTCGCGGGATTCTGGAACCCGTAGAAGAGATGCGGCTCGTAGAGCTTGCCGTCCGTGGCGAGCAGGGCGTAGAAGCGCGCGAGAGCCATGGGCGTCATGCCCACGGCGCCCTGGCCGATGCCCACGCTGATGGTCTCGCCCGCGTACCACTTCTCGTGCTTCACGCGGCGTTTCCACTCGCGGCTGGGCACGCGGGGGGCGCGCTCGTGGGGCAGGTCGATTCCCGTGGGCACGGTGAGGCCGTACTTCTCGGCGGTCTCGTAGATCTGGTCGATGTCGAGGCGCGAGGCCACTTCATAGAAGTAGATGTCGCAGCTCTTCGCGATGGCGCCGACGAGGTCCAGGCTCCCGTGGGTCTTGTCGCAGCGGAAATCATGGCCGTAGAAGCTCTTGTGGCCCCCGCAATAGAAGACCGTGTGCGGCGTGATGACATGGTGCTCGAGCCCGGAGAGCGCCATGAGCAGCTTCCAGGTGGAGCCCGGCGCGTAGATGCCCTGCGTGGCGCGGTCCAGCATGGGCTGCACCGGGTTGCGCAGGTAGCGGTCCACCATGTCCTGGCTGAGGCGGTCGAGGAAGAGGTTGGGGTCGTAGCTGGGGCTCGAATAGAGCGCGAGCACGCCGCCATCGCGGAGGTCGAGGACGACGGCGGCGCCCTTCTCCTCGCCGAAGGCTTCCCGCGCCACCTGCTGGAGCCCCGCGTCCAGCGTGAGGTAGAGGCTGCGGCCGGCCTTGGGGTCCTCGCGGTCCAGGCTCGCGACCTCGCGCCCCAACTGGTCCACGAGGATGCGCTTGCCGCCGTCCACGCCCTTCAGCTTGTCGTTGCCGCTGTCCTCATAGCCCGCGCGGCCGACGATTTCCCCGAGCTGGTAGCGGCCCGGATTGGCCTGCATGGTCTGGTCGTCCACCTCGGACACGTAGCCCATGGCGTGGCCGGCGAGATCGTCGCCGAGGTACACGCGCCGCGGCGCCACCTGCACGGCGAGGAAGGGATGGCGGGCCCGCACGCGCTCGGCGAGGGCGATGCCGGCCTCGTCCAGGTTCTCCATGAGGACGAGGGGCCGCCCCTTCGGCGCGCGGCGGAAGGCGCGGATCTTCCGGGCCACTTCGTCCGGATCGAGGCCGAGGGAGGACGCGAGATCCGTGATCTCCGCGGGGTCGGAAGGGAGATCTTCCCGCTGGATGACGAGGTGCAGGGCCTTCCGGTTGTCCACGAGCGGATGGCCGTTGCGGTCGTAGATGACGCCGCGGGGCGCGGGCAGGGACCGCTCCTTCACCGCCTGGCCGATGGCCAGCTTCTGGAACTCGCCGTGGCGGAAGATCTGGAGCCAGCCGTAGAAGAGGACGAGGAAGCCGAGGGCCGCCAGCAGGAGCGCCTGCACCACCCCCAGGCGGCGGGAGAGCAGGTGCCTGGACCGCGCGTCCATCAGCGGCCTCCGGGCCGCTGCCAGCGCCAGGTGAGCCAGCCCCAGAACGGCAGGCCGAGCAGGATCCAGGCCCAGGTCCAGCCCCAGAGATGCGGCCCCGCCGCGAGCCGCACCGCGAGATGGACCGCGAGGATCCACAACGCGCCGAGCAGGGCCTGGCGTCCCAGCCAGCCCTTGAAGGAGCCCACGGGGAGGTCCCGGATCATCCACCAGGCCAGGAGGGCGACGCTCATGTCGGCCCAAGGCGTGCCGCCGTAGTGCGGGTAGAGCCGCAGGGTGCCCTCCACGGCCCATCCGCCCGCGGCCGCCCACAGCGCGGTGAGCAGGGCGGATTCGGGATCGAGGGCGATGCCCAACACGAGCGCGGCATGGAGGACAGCCTGGGCGCCCGGCCAAGGCGCCAGGAGGATGAGGCCGAGGCAGGCCGCGAGGGCCGCGGCGGTGCGCTGTAGCGGATTGCGGAGGGACTTCACGCGCTTCACGGCGCCCCTCCGTTCTTCTGCGCGGGCACCAGCGGCGCCTGGGCTTCCAGCGGGGAGGACGGGGGCAGGATGAGCACCATGGGCAGGCGCCGCAGGGGCGCGGCAAGAGCCACTTTCACCTGGAGCTCCAGGTCGCCGGGCCGGACCTCCGCCACGTAACCCACCAGGAGGCCGCGGGGGAAGACACGGTCCAGGCCCGAGGTGTAGACCGCCTCGCCGGGCTGCACGACCTCCTGGTTGTTGAGGTAGCGGATCTCGCCCTGGTTGGAGCCGAGCCCCTGCAGCACGCCGGTGGCGCGGGAGCGCGCGAGCATGACCGCGATGGAGGCGTTGGGCGCGTCCGCGGGGAGCACCTGGCTCTGGGTCGCGTTCACGCTCCAGATGCGGCCGACCACGCCTTCCGGCGCGATGACGCCTTCGTCCTGGACCAGGCCCGCGTCCGCGCCGGCGTCGAGGACGAGGCCGCCGAAAGGCTCACCCACGGGCGCGAGCAGCACCCGCGCGGCTTTGGCCTGGAGCGGCAGCTTCTCCTTCAGCCCGAGGAGCTGGCCCGCGGCTTCGGCGTCCGCGAGCTTGGGGGCGTCGACGGTCCGCGCGGTCTCGAGGGACTGCACCTGCTGGCGCAGCGCCGCGAGCTCTCCTTGGGCCGCTTCCAGGTTGGACGCCCGTTCAGAGCGGTGCAGGCGCCAGGCGCGCCAGGCCGACGCGGCGCTTTCGGCGGGCCGGGCCGCGACGGAGGCGAAGCCGCTCCAGGCCGCGCCGGAACGGGGTCCCGACAGCGCCCACACGCCATGGCCCAGCCAGAGCAGGGTAAGCGCCCAGCGGCGGCGGCCCGCCCGGGACCAGCCCCAGGAGGAGCCCCGCCGCGCCATCTCAGTCCAGGATCTGGATGCGGCGCAGGAAGGGGATGTTGTCCAGCAGCTGGGCGGTGCCGCGCACCACGGCCGTCTGCGGATCCTCCGCGCGGTAGACGGGCAGGTGCGTCTCCTTGCGGATGCGCTCGTCCAGGCCCTGGATGAGGGAGCCGCCGCCGGTGAGGCAGATGCCGCGGTCGATGAGGTCCGCGGCCAGCTGGGGCGGCGTGTCGTTCAGGGCGCGGCGCACGAGGTCGATGATCGCGTTGATGGGCTCGGCGAGCGCTTCCCGGATCTCGGCGTCGTGGAGCGTCAGCGTCTTCGGCAGGCCCTCGAACTGGTCGCGGCCCGAGACCTCCATCGTGCGCGTGTGCTCGCTCGGCCAGGCGCTGCCGAGGGTCCACTTCACTTCCTCCGACGCGGCCTCGGAGATGAGCACGTTGTACTTCTCGCGGATGTACTTGGAGATCGCCTCGTCCATCTCGTCGCCGGCGATGAGGATGGAGTCGCTGAACACCTTGCCGTTGTAGCTGATGACGGCCACATCGGTCGTGCCGCCGCCGATGTCCACGATCATGCAGCCGCGCTTCTCGTTGATGGCGAGCCCGGCGCCGATGGCGGCCACCATGGTCTGGTCCACGAGGAACACGTCGCCGGCCTTGGCGTCGTAGCAGCACTGGCGCACGGCGCGGCGCGCCACCTGGTGGGCCCGCGGCGGCACGCTGACGACGATGCGCGTGTTGAACTTGCGGTTGGGCCGGGCCTTGCCGATGAAGGCCGCGAGCATCTTCTCGGCGGCGTCCACCTCGAAGATCATCCCGTCCTTCATGGGGCGCACGGTCTTGACGCCCTGCGGGGAGCGGCCCAGCAGCTGCTTGGCCTCTTCGCCCACGGCTTCCACCTCGCCCGTCACGGTGTTCAGCGCGACGATGGAAGGCTCGTAGATGACGATGCGGCCGGCCTGTTTCGTGTGCACCAGCGTTGAGGCCGTGCCCAGGTCGATGGCGAGGTCCGAAGTGACGAGATCGGACCAGAACTGGCTTGAGAAAACGCTGGGCACCATGCACTCCTGACGCGGGGTCGAACGGACTTACTAGGGTGCCACAGGGAACCAGGGGATTCCCGGCTACTTGGCGGCGGCCGCCCGGACTTCGCGCACGAAGAGGGCGGGGTCGAAGCGGGCGGGCAGCTCCCGGTGGTAGCCGCGCACCCAGATCCGGCCGTTCACGCGGGCGAAGGGGATGGCGCGCTTGCCGGTCTCCCGCTCCAGGCGCTCGGCCGCCTCCGGGTCCGCCTCGATGTCCACCGTGGGGAAGCGGAGGCCCCCCCGACCCATCCAGGCCTCAAGGCGCCTGCAGTCCGGGCACCAGTCCGCGCTGTAGACCGTGATGTCCAGCCCTTCGAGCTCCTTGGCCGTCGCCATGCTGCCTCCCAGCTGTCATTCTGAGGCATTACCGATCCATGAGGATTCCCATGAAGCGCACTTTCCTCGCCGCGGGCGTCTTGGCCGCTCTTTTGGGCTGCGGCCACCATGCTTCGGCCGATGCCTCGGCCGTCCTGGCCAATGTGAACGGCACCCGCATCACCCAGGCCCAGTTCGAGGCCCGGGCTCGGACCCTCTCCACGGACCCGAAAGCGGTGCAGGCCTTCCTGAGCGATCCGAAGTACCTGCCCCAGCGCGTCCAGCTCGTCCATGAGCTGGCCTTCGAGGCCGCCATGGACCAAGTCGCCGCCAAGAACGGCCTTGAACAGGACCCCGCGACCGCGGCCCTCCTCGCCAAAGAGCGGGCCTCGATCTACGCCAATGTCCTCGTCAGCCGCGCCGCGGGCAGCGCGACGCCGACCGAGGCGCAGCTCAGGGCCTTCTACGACGAGCTGGTGGCCGCCCGCAAGGCCGCGGGCCAAGCCCAGGGCTTGCCGGACTTCGAGTCGCTGAAGGGCAACGCCCAGTTCGTGGATGCTTACAACCAGCAGCAGTTCCAGAAGGCCGGCGAGGCCTTCCAGAAGGACCTGAAGACCCAGGTGCCCGTCACCTACTCGGATGGATACCAGGCAGCGGAAGGACCGCTCTGAAGCGCCAGTCCAACGGCGAGCGAGAAAAGACAAAGGGCCCCATCTAGGGGCCCTTATGCCGTGGTGGCCAGAGAGGGGGTCCTCCGGGCCGCGCAGTGCGCGTCCCTCCGCCGCGCCACCGCCAACCGTGTTCCCGGGCCTGATAGGCCCTATTCTCACGGGGCCAGTGGCGATTCTCCGCCCTCTCCGCCACGTCAAAGGGCCCCATTTAAGGGGCCCTTCGCCATGGTGGCCAGAGAGGGAGTCGAACCCCCGACACATGGATTTTCAGTCCATTGCTCTACCAACTGAGCTACCTGGCCGGAAGGGCCAGTGTAGCAAGGAAGGGGCGGTTTTCCAATGCGGGGTTCTCCGTTCCAGGGCATCCTTGGGGTTTATCGCCGGAGCGGCCCATGTCGCGCGACAAAGTCATCCAGGTCCAGAAAAAGGCCCAGAGCCTCGAGCAGTTCCAGCGCCGCGCCGCTGGAGGGGAGTCGCCGGCCCTGAAGGTCGTCCTCATTGGCGCGGGCCTGCTGGTGGCGGGGATCGTCGCCTGGGGCGCCTGGTCCACCCACCGCCAGCGGCAGGCGGAGGTCTTTGAAAGCCAGCTGGCTTCCTTGCGCCTCCAGGTGGAGGGAGACGGCTCCGCGCCGGTGGCTCCGGAGCAGCTCGAGTCCCGCATGCGCGCCGCGTTGCCGCAGCTCCAGGCCCTCGTGAAGAACGCCCCCGCCTCGCGTGAGGCGGAGGCCCAGGGGCTCCTCGCCAGCTGGAACCTGGATCTGACCGGCCAGGGCGGTGTCCCGGCCGTCCTGAGCGATCCCTGGGGCCGGCTTCGCGAAGCCCAGCGCCTCACCGCCCTCGGCCAGGGCAAGGAAGCCAGGGGAGTGCTCGAGCCCCTCCGCGCCAAGGCGGTGTCCGGCGAGGCCTGGAGTCAGGCCTTCTGGGCCAGCCTCTTGGAGGTGGACCGTCTGAACGGAGACCGGCAGCAGGGCATGGCGGATCTCGCGGACTACCGCACCCGCTTCAAGGACAGCAACGACTCGGCGCGCTTCGACAAACTGGTGCAGAGCATCTAGCGGCCGCGTCATGCGGATGTACGACCTCATCTACCGGAAGAAGACTGGCGGCAGCCTGGATCCGGAGCAGATCCGCTGGTGGGTGGAGGGCGTCACGGCGGGTTCGGTGGCGCCAGAGCAGAGTTCCGCGTTGCTCATGGCCATCTGCTGGCAAGGCATGAGCACGGCGGAGACGCTGGCGCTCACGCTGGCCATGCGGGATTCCGGAGCCCGGCTGGACCTGTCGTCCATCCCGGGCGTGAAGGTGGACAAGCACAGCACCGGGGGCGTGGGCGACAAGACGACGCTCATCCTGGGCCCCATCGTCGCCGCCTGCGGCGTTCCCTGCGCCATGTTCAGCGGCCGGGGCCTGGGCCACACGGGCGGCACCGTGGACAAGTTCAGCGCCATTCCGGGGCTGAAGGTGGAGCTCACGGAGGCCGAGTTCCTGCGGAGCCTCCGCGAAACCGGTTTCGCCAACAGCGCCCAGACCGGCGCCATCGCGCCCGCGGACCGCAAGCTCTACGCCCTGCGGGACGTGACCGCGACCGTAGAGAGCATCCCGCTCATCACCGCGAGCATCATGTCGAAGAAGCTCGCCGGCGGGGCCGAGGCGCTCGTGCTCGATGTGAAATGCGGTAGCGCGGCTTTCATGAAGACGCAGGCGGAGGCCGAAGCCCTCGCCCGGAGCATGGTGGCCGTGGGCAAGGCCCATGGCATGCGCATCAAGGCCCTTCTCACGCGGATGGAGGAGCCCCTCGGCTGGGCCATCGGCAACGCGCTGGAGGTCATGGAGTCCGTGGAGATCCTCCGGGGCGAGCACGGGGACTCCAGCCTCGCCCGGCTCAGTTTCCGCCTCGCCGCGGAGATGATCGCC
>DATJFC010000287.1:0-3974 GCA_035495995.1 Holophagaceae bacterium | reverse complement strand
TGGACTGCTTGGTCTCGGGCATCTCGGAATGGCCGGGCAGGAGCAGGGACTTGATGCCGCCTGGGTAGGACTGGTAGCGGCGGTTGGTGTTGCCGTTGGCGTCAGCCCAGGTGCGCCACGGGGCGAAGGGGTCGGAGGGATCCGCCTGCAGGATCTGCACGATGGTCCGCATGTCGGTGCCGTTGTTCAGGTAGACGGCGCCGTAGGGGCCCAGCTGGGTCCGGCCCGAGAAGACGCCGTAGCCCCCGTAGAAGCGGGTGCTGTCCGTGGCCTGCCAGTTGAAGGAGAGGCGCGGGCTGATGCGGCTGCTGCTCCAGTCGTTGCTGTGCTGGAAGAGGCTGTTGTTGTAAGGACCGCCGGGCACGACGGTGGCTCCGGTGCTGCCGGGCAGGGCGTAGACCGACCAGCTCGTGAGCTGCTGGGGGCCGCCGGCGGCGAGCGCGTCGTAATCGGACACGTCATGGAAGGCGGGGAGGCTTTCCTTGTCGTACCGGGCGCCGAGGTTCAGAGAGAACTTGTCGGTGATCTGCCAGGTGTCCTGGAGGAAGGCGCTGTAGTAGCCCGTGTGGAAGCTCAGGCTGTCGGCGCCGAAGCCCTGGATGAAGGCCACCGGCAGGCCGTAGCCGCCGTAAGGGTTGGGGGCCGCCATGGTCTGGAGCGCGCTGGTGAAGGGGCCGAAGGCCTGGAACCGGTAGACGCCCGCGAACTGGAGCGGCAGCGAGCCTTCCAGGTTCGTGCGCATGAGGTCCACGCCCAGCTTGAAGGTGTTCTTGCTCGTGAACCAGGTGGCCGCGTCGAAGAACTCGTAGTCCTTCTCCGTTCGCACCTGGGGAAGGAAGCGCTGGGTGCCGAAGGTGGCCTCGCCCGCCAGGGTGATCGAGGGGCCGAGCGTGGGGTCCAGGCTTTGCAGGTCGTGGTCCCGCTTGCTGCCCAGGATGCGGAAGTCGTTCACGAAGGTGCCGCTGGGGGTCCAGAGGTTGGCGAAGCTCCAGGCCTGGTCCGTGATGTCCCGGCTGCCGCCGGAGGTCTGGTCCAGCACGCCGAGGGGGCCGCCGGCGCCGCCCCAGCCGAGCTGGCTGCCGTTGGACTCCTTGGCGGCGTTGTAGCGGAAGGTCCAGTGGCTGGCGGGGCTGGCGTACCAGTCCAGCTTGATGAGCCCCGTCGTGTAGTTCTCGTTCCAGATCTGGACGCCGGGGTGGAGCGTGTAGCCGGCGTAGTTCTGGACCGTCGCGACGACCCCGGGGCCGAAGACGGTGTTGGTGGCGTCGTCCGTGTCGTAGCGTTCGACGCTGACGAGGTAGAAGAGCTTGTCCTTCACCAGAGGGCCGCTCACGGTGGCGCCGAACTGCTTCTGGGTGAAGGGGGTGTCCACGTTCGGATTGCCTCCGCCGGGACGCTTGGCGTCGAACTTGTCCGAGCGGAAGAAGGCGAAGACATCGCCGCTGAAATCGTTGCCGCCGCTCTTGGTGACGATGTTCAGCGCGCCGCCCGCCGCGCGGCCGTACTCGGCCGAGAACCCGTTGGCGACCACGACGAATTCCTGGATGGCGTCCTGGCTGAAGGTCGTGCGGGTGGAGCCGACGGAGATGTCATTGTTGTCGAGGCCGTCCACCATGATGTTGTTCGCGCGGGGATTCTGGCCGAGGAAGGAGAGGCCCGAGCCCGAGGCGGCGCCGCCCTGGCTCGTGGGCCCGTTGTCCGAGGCCACCAAGGGCGTCGTGAGGCTGAAGCTCGTGAAATCGCGGCGGTTGATGGGCAGGTTGGTGATCTGGTTCGAGTCGATGGTGTTGGACACCTGGGTGCGCGTGGGATCCACGACGCTGTTCTGGCCCACGATCTCGACGGTGGCGCTGGCCTCGATGGCCTGCATGTCCACGTTCACGGCCTGGGTGGAGGCCAGGCGCACGCCCACGTTGCTGATCTTCTTGGTGGAGAAGCCCGGCGATTCCACCGTGAGGGTGTAGCTGCCAGGCGTCAGGAGGCGGAAGGCGAAGCCGCCGCTCGCGTCCACGTTCACCGAGCGGCTGAGGCCCGTCGCGTCGTCGGAGAGCGTGACCTTGGCGCCGGTGATGGCCCTGCCGCCGGTGTCTCGGACGAGGCCCCTGAGATCGCCGGTCGTCACGCCGGTGCTCTGCGCGGCGAGCGTCATGGTGAGGGCGGAGCATGCCGCCATGGGAAGGAGGGACAGAAGGCGGCGCGTGGCCATGCGGGCTCCCGGGAGCAGGACAGAAAACCTGGATAGAAGTGGCCTGAGCATAGAAAGAAAGACCGCCACTGGCAAGGCGATCGGCGGCCCTGAAATTCCTACCCGGAGTCAGGCGAGGAGTTCACCGAGGACGGCGACGGCCTCCCGGATCCGCGCCGGAGGCGTGGCGAGGGGCGGCAGCAGGTAGAGGCAATCGCCCATGGGCCGCACGAAGAGGCCCCTGTCCAGCGCGCGCCGGTGCAGCTCCACGCCAAAGCGGCGCGCGGCCGGGTGAGGCTCGCCCGTGGCCGGATCCACCAGCTGGGCCGCCGCGATGGTGCCGCGGACCCGCGTCCGCCGGATGGAGGGCAGGGAGGCCAGCGCGCCCCAGGCTTCCTTCATGCCGGCCTGGAGGTCCGCCGCCCGGGCCATCACGGGCTCCTCGTCGAAGAGGGCCAGGCTGGCCGAAGCCACGGCGCAGGCGATGGGGTTGGCGGTGAAGCTGTGGCCGTGGAGGAAGGCCTTGCCCTCCTCCCAGCGCCCCAGGAAGGCGCCGTAGATCTCCTCCGTCGCCCAGGTGAGCGAAAGCGGGAGGATGCCGCCGGTGAGCCCCTTCGAAAGGCACATGAGGTCGGGCGCGACGGCGGCCTGCTCGCATGCGAAGAAGGTGCCCGTGCGTCCGAAGCCCGTCATCACCTCGTCGGCGATGAGGTAGACGCCATGGCGCGTGCACGCGGCGCGCAACTCGGCGAGCAGCTCGGGGGGCCAGAAGCGCATGCCGCCCGCGCCTTGCACGAGCGGTTCGGCGATGAAGGCCGCGAGATCCCGGCCATGCTCCTCGAAGAAGGCGCGGAGCCCGGTTTTCGCCGCCTCCAGCCTCGCGGCCCACCCCGCGTCCGCGCCGGCGAGATCGCAACGGGGATCCTCGGGCACTTCGAAACGCTCGCAGTGGAGGAGCAGCGGGCGGAAGAGTCCCGTGAGCCAGTTGTCCAGCTCGCCCACGCCTACGGCGCCCAGCGTGTCGCCGTGGTAGCCGCCCCGCAGCGCACCGAAGCGGACGCGCTGCTTCTCCCCGCGCTGGAGCTGGGCCTGGAAGGCCATCTTGAGCGCGACCTCGACGGCTGTGGAGCCGTCATCAGAGAAGAAGGCGCGGACGAGGCCTGCCGGCATGCGCGGCGCGAGCCGCGCGAGCAGTTCCAGCGCCGGCTCGTGGGTGTAGCCCGCGAACATCACATGGTCGAGCTTCGCGGCCTGGCGCTCCATCGCGGACACGAGCTTGGGATGGCCGTGGCCGTGGAGGTTCGTCCACCAGGAGCTGATGCCGTCCAGCACGCGACGCCCGTCCGCCAGCAGCAGGTCGCAGCCTTCCGCGCCGTGGATGGGCACCGGGGGCCACCGCGCCAATTCGGATTCCTGCGTGAAAGGGTGCCACGCATGGGCGCGGTCCACTTTGAGGCGGTCGGCCCAGTCCCCGGGCAGCGGCGAAGTCATGGCCTCAGTCTAGGAGATGCACGGGCATCGGCAGGAAGCGGCGCAGGATCGCGGCGTTCGCGGGCGCCGCCTCCTGGCTCCGGTCCACGCCCGCGTTCACGATCACGGCGGCGATGCGCCAACCCCTCAGCATGAGCGCCTCCGCGCTCAGCAGCGTGTGGTTGAGCGTGCCGAGGCCGCCCCGGGCCACGTGGACGCAAGGGATGCCCATGCCCGAGGCCCAGGCGAGGAAATGCCGCTCCGCCGTGAGCGGCACCATGAGGCCGCCCACGCCTTCCAGCAGCACCGGGCCCGTCGC
>DATJFC010000286.1:0-6886 GCA_035495995.1 Holophagaceae bacterium | reverse complement strand
GCGTGCTCCTTGGGTAGGGGGTGGAGCTCTTTCCCTTCACCTGAACGCGCGACCGGCCGAACCTGGAAGACCAGGCAACGGGGCGATCCCAAGTGTCGTTGAAAGAGCTTGGCCCTGATCCTAAAAGGAGTCCGGATCGATCTCAGCTCATAAAATTGTTAAAAAATGTTAAGACTGGCTTTATTTATCATATTTATTTGTATATTCATATCGTTTTACGAATTTTATACCAAGCCGCACAGGGGCCCCGCGGCTTGGCTTGGACCGTCTCCGATGGGCAGGCTCACCCCCCGCAGGTGGATTCCGGCGTAGCGAGAACCGTCGCCGGTTGGGCCGCGGGCGTCGCAGCGGGGCTTGGCGATAGCAGAGCGTCGAGAGCCTCCTTGAACCCATCGAAGGTCTGGGCGCCCATGAAGACCTTGTCGGCGGTGAAGACGCGGCCGTCCTCGCTCAGGGTGCCGATGAGGAAGGCCGGGGTGCCGCTGATCTGGTAGCGGCGCGCGGAGTTCATGCTGGCCTGGATGATCGCGTTGTACTTGCCGTCCTCGGCGCCGGTGCCGATCTTCGCGCGGTCCAGGCCCAACGCCTTGGCGAAGAGGTCCTCGCCTTTGGCGTCCATGGGCGTCTGGTGGGCGAAGAGCCAGTCGTGGGCCTCCCAGAACTTGCCCTGCTCACCGGCCAGGCGGGCGAGGTTCGCCTTGAACCCGGCCTGGGGATGCTCTTCCAGCGGAAGGTCGCGGAAGAAGTACTTGATCTTGCCGGTCTTCACGTAGGCCTCGTCCAGCTTGGGGTAGAGGTCCCGCGCATAGCGCCCGCAGTAAGGGCAATCGAAGTCGGAGTATTCCATGATGGCCACGCGCGCCTTGGCGTCGCCCCGGAACGGCTCTCCGAAGACATTGGCGACGACATGGGCCTGGGGCTGGGCCTTGAGGGACGGCCCCGCCGCGGCGCCGCTCTTCAGCATCGCCTTGATCTCCTGCAGCTCCCGCATCATCTGCGCCTGGCCCTGGCGCAAGGCCTCGATCTGCTCTTCGACCGAAACGGGCTTGGGGGAGGAAGGCACCTGCGCGGCCAGTGAAAGGGCCGTGAAGATGAGGAGGAAGAGCCTGGATTTCGTTTTCATGGGTGGATCCGGAAAGAGGTGAAGCGGGAGAGCCACCGGCAGGGCGCCGGTGGCTCTCTCATTATTCCGCCGATGACGGTGCTACTGCAGCTCGCAGTACTGGCCGTTGGAGAGCATCTTCACATTGCGCTGGATGAGGAAGTCGCGCGTGCCCAGCTTCATGTTGGCGTAGGAGCCGTTGCTGGTCTGGTAGGTGGCGCCGAAGGTCCAGGCGCAATCGTCGCCGTTCTCGGAACCGGACCTCGCGTACCAGCCGGCGTTGGTGTCCGTGGTGGCCTCTTCGAGCTCGTGGGCGCTGACGGAGATCATGCCGTCGACGCCGGCGTTGCCGTTGGGGCTGGTGCTCTGGGCGGCGCAGGAGGTGATGCAGCGGGCCGCGTTGCCGATGAAGGCGTAGGCGATGCTCTTGCCGCCGATGGTGCCGTGGGTGTGCCAGCCGCAGTACTGGGTGCAGAAGCCCGAGGATTCGTTGACGTCAGAGGAGGTCATGACGAAGTAGATGCCGTTGGCGTCGGAGGGCAGGCCGCCGGTGTTGATGGCGTCGGCCACGATGGACTGGATGTTGGCGTCCGAGAGGGCCGTGCCGTAGGTGTAGCCGCCGTTGGCCTCCTTGCCGCTCCAGGTCACGTTGCCCGTGATGGCGGTGGCGGAGCCGAGGTAGGTGTCGTTGATCTTGAAGTAGGGGGAGCCGCCGATGGCCGAGAAGAAGTCGCGGATGATCTGTTGGCCGCTCGCGTTGTCCGTGCCGTTGCTCTGGGCCCAGTTGCCGTACCAGATGACATAGACGGTGGGCGTGCCGAACACGGGGCCGCCGTGGTAGCTGAGCTTGTTGCGGGCGCCCAGCGCGCTGGTGGATCCGAAAGTCGGCGCGTAGCCGCTGCCGGCCTGGGCCTGGTCGTTCACGCGGTGGTGGATGACCTCGGGCTTGCCTTGGCCGTCGGCGGCCTTGGCCGTGGCGCTGAAGCCGAGCGTCGCGGCGACGGCCACGGCGAGGGAGAAGCGGGAAGCGAGCTTCATGGTGGTTCCTTGTGGAAGAAGGTTGGGGGTGGCGCTCTTGAGGCAGGGCTCCGCCACGCGCAGGCTGGGGTGCAGTCCCATGTGCAGGCACGCAGACCAACAGCGCCGGTGAGGGCGCGTTGGGGAGGATCGGAGGCGGTCTAAAGAGCTTTCCTACAATCCTAGGAAAAGCCCGATGAACGGCTCAACATACAACCGCTCCCGGTTTGATAATTTTTTGTCAGCTCGCCCGGGAGGTCATCCGTCCGCCAGCAGCTTCCAATAGAGGCCGGGCCCTCCATCGGCGGTCTTGAGCGCTTCCTGGGCGCGGGAGAGCGCCCGATGGAGCTGGGGATCATCGAGTTTCGGATCCCATAGCGTGGCTCCGATGTGCCGCTTGCCGAGCCAGGGGTTCAGGCGGTCCATCATGGCGAAGACCCCGCCCATCTCCGTGCGCGGCAGGAGGGCGAGGAGCTGGTTCCGCCCGATGTCCACGAGGAGGTCCTCGCCGCGCAGCTCATTCCCGAGCTTCTGGAGGCCCTTCGGGTCGTCGCTCTTGAGCAGGCTCCAGACCATCACCGCCATGCCTTCGCCCTTCCGGCGGGCCATGTAGAGGTTGGCCTTCAGCCAGACTTCCAGGTAGCGCCCGTTGGGCAGGCCCGTGGCGGGGCTCTGCAGGGCGCTGTCCTCGACGACGGCCGAAGTGAGGTCCAGGGCGTCGCGGGTCATGCGCAGCTCGGCGCGGAGCGTCTCCACCTCCAGCGTCTTGCTGAGGAGGTTGGCCACGGCGTTCACGAGGGCCAGCTCCCCCTTGCTGAAGGCGCGCGGAGTGGGGAAGTGCACCGAGAGCACGCCCGTGGCCTGCCCGCCCTCCCGCAGCGCGATGCCGATGAAGGAGTGGATGCCCAGCCGCTTGCAGTCCTCATCCTGGGCCCATTGCGGATCTTCCAGCGTGTTGCGGACGACCAGCGCGCGGCGCGGATGGCCCAGGACGCGGGAGCTGAGCCCGGCGCAATCGGCCTCCACCGCGCCGCCCATGGTCACTTCCGGATCGTGGGCCCACCAGAAGGGTTCGAAACCCAGTTCCGTCACGCGCGTCATGAGCGCGCGCTGGGCCTTGAGCTGGTTCACCAGCAGGTTGAGGCAGTGGTCGAAGAGCTGGGTGCTGTCCATGGACACGCGGTCCAGCAACTCGCTCAAGGCGGCGAAATGCTCGTCCCCGGCCAGGGAGAAAGACCCCGAAGGCGGGTTCAGCTTCGGTCCCTTAGGTTTCCCTTCGGGGGACTGCTTGCTCAAGGACGGCTCCGGAGAACGGTCCTCAGTATAGGCCGGGACCGCCATCTGTGTGAAAAAACAGACAGAGGAATCTCCTGCCGCGCCGCCCCCGCGAGACCCTGCGCCGCGATTCCGCGGACCCGGCTCCGCTTCGGCTTAGTACGCGATCACGCGCAGCGACGGATCCACTTCCTCTCGGTATCGCTTCGCGATACGCGAGACCCCGCTTGAGGCCAAGGACCCGGCTCCGCTTCGGCCTAGTACGCGATCACACGCAGCGACGGATCCACTTCCGCTCTGTCCCTGCGGGACAGAGGCGCCGCTTGGTTCAACAGACCTGGCTCCGTTCAACCCTAGTACGCGATCACGCGCAGCGCCGGATCCACTTCCTCCTGCAACATCCCCTCGATGTAGCGGAGCGTGCCGCTCACGGAGCTGGGGCAGGAGCCGCAGGCGCCGTGGTAGCTGATCTGGAGCGTCTCGCCGTCGAAGCTGATGACTTCCAGGCCGCCGCCGTCCCCGGCGAGGCCAGGCCGGATGCGCGAATCGAGGAGATCGTTGATCTTCTTCAGCTTCTCGTCCGCGCCCGCGCCGCTCAGAGCCGGGCCCGCGGCGCCGCTGGCCTCCTCGTCGAGCTTCAGGTCCTCCACCGTCTCGCAGATGGGATCGATGAGATCGCTCCACTCCGCGCCGCTCTCCTTGTTCACGGTGACGAAGCGGTCCATGTAGAAGACGCTCGTCACCTTGCCCAGGGCGAAGATGGAACTGGCCAGCGGATCGCCCACGGCGGAACCGAAGTCCTTGAAGCTGCGCGTGCCCATCTTGAGCAGGGGCTTCTGGACGATGAACTTCAGCGCGTCCGGGTTGGGGGTGGGTTCGATGTTGATGACCTTCGGCATGGCCGCTCCGCGGAAATAGTTTACTCCTGCAGTCAGGTTTTGCGAGCCGTATCCTGGTCCGATGCCGAAACCCCGCGCCCTGCTCTCCTGGTCCTCCGGCAAGGACGCCGCTTGGAGCCTCCATGTCCTTCGCGAGCAAGGCGAAGTTGAAGTCGTGGGCCTGCTGACCACCCTCAACCGCACCTTCGAGCGCGTGGCGATGCACGCGGTCCGGGAGACGCTGCTGGAGACCCAGGCCGAAGCGGCCGGCCTGCCGCTCTGGAAGGTGGACATCCCCTTCCCCTGCCCCAACGAGGCCTATGAGGCGGCCATGGGCGCGGCCTGCGCCAAGGCCGTCGCGGAAGGCATCGAGCTCATGGCCTTCGGCGACCTCTTCCTGGAAGATGTCCGCGACTACCGCATCCAGAAGCTCGCGGGCACGGGGCTGAGGCCTGTCTTCCCGCTCTGGGGCCGCGACACCCCCATGCTCGCGCGGGAGATGATCGCCGGCGGCCTGAGGGCCACGCTCACCTGCGTGAATCCCAAGGTTCTCGACGCCTCCTTCGCGGGCCGCGATTTCGACCCGGCGTTGCTGGCGGATCTCCCGCCTTCCGTGGACCCCTGCGGCGAGCGCGGGGAGTTCCACTCCTTCGCCTGGGACGGGCCCATGTTCCGGCGTCCCATCCCGATCCAGCGCGGTGAGGTCGTCGAACGCGACGGCTTCGTCTTCGCCGACCTCCTGCCGGAGCGAGCCCATGCTTGACGCCGAGCTCGAGACCGCCGTCTTCGCCGCGCGGGCCGGAGGCGAGGTGTTGATGAAGCATTTCCGCAAGCTGGAGCCCGGCCAGATTAGCGAGAAGACGAAGCACGACCTCGTGAGCGTCGCGGACAAGGAGAGCGAGGCCGCCATCCGGGCGGCGCTGGACGCGCGGTGCCCGGGCTACGGCTTCCTCGGCGAGGAGACGGGCGCCTCCGGCGGCGCGGAGCTGCGATGGGTGGTGGACCCGCTGGACGGCACGCTCAACTTCGTGCAGGGCTTCCCTCACTGGTGCGTGAGCATCGGGCTCGAAGACGGGCAGGGCGGCCGCGCGGCCTGCATCCTCGATCCGCTGCGGGGCGACTGCTTCACGGCCACCCGCGGCGGCGGCGCCTTCTGGAACGGCAAGCCCATGCGCGTGTCCGCTCAAGGCGGCCTCGACGGCGCCTTCCTCGCCGTGGGTTTCGCCTACCAGATGACGCCGCGCCTCGCGCGGTTCATGCCCGTCTTCGAAGCCGCGCTGAAACGGGCGAAGGGCCTCCGCCGCGCGGGCTCGGCCGCGCTGGACCTCGCGCACACGGCCGCGGGGATCTTCGACGGGTTCTTCGAACTGGGCCTGCGCCCCTGGGATGTCTCGGCGGGCGCGCTGCTCGTCACCGAGGCCGGCGGCTCGCTCATGGATTGGCGGGGCGATGCCCGGGCCTGGCGGGAAAGCGGCGATCTCATCGCCGGGCCGGCGGGCGTCGCCCGGGACCTCCTGGCGCTGGCCCGCCCTTAGGAAGGCTCTTGCGGCGCGCGCCGCAGCTCGCGGCGGTGGCGGCGCAGATCCTTGAGCTTCTCGCGCTGTTCGGGGGTGAGCACTTCCTGGATGGCCTTGCGGCGGGCCTGGGGGTCGTTGGGGTACTGCTCCCGGATGTCGCGGATCTTCCGCCTCTGGTCCTCCGAGAGTCCCAGTTCCTGGAAATCCCCGCGGCCAGGGCGGGCCTGAGGAGCGGGCGCCGGAGCCTGAGTGGACTGGGCGAGCGCCGGCAGGGCCAGCAATCCCGCGAGCGCGTAAGGGGCGAAGCGGCGCATGGAGCCTCCGTTGAGGTATGCAAGATAGACCGCCGGGGTCCGCAAGGGTTGAAGAGGGTTCTGCCGGGCCTCCGCTTGCCTCATCCTGGAGCATCCGTCCGATAGGAGGCGCCATGCTCCGCCCCGCCCTGCCCTTCCTGCTCGCCGCCGCGGCAGTGCCAGGCCTCTGCGCCCATGCCCAGCTGAAGCTGGCGCCCGTCCACGACCCTCACTCCTACGGCAACCCGGACGAGATCCGCATGTCCCACATCGCGCTGGACCTCGCCGTGGATTTCGACAAGAAGGTGCTCAGCGGCACGGCGATCCTCACGGTGAAGCACGAACGGCCTGGCGCGACCAAGCTGGTGCTGGACACCCACGGCCTCGACATCGACAAGGTCTCGGCCGGCAGGGGCAAGCAGCTCTCGGCCGCGCCCTTCAAGCTCGGCGCGGAGGACAAGGTCCTCGGCGCGCCGCTGGAGATCGAGATCCCGAAGGACGCCACCACGGTCCAGATCGCTTACCGCACTCGCCCCTCGGCCGGTGGCCTGCAGTGGCTGGAACCGTCCATGACCGCGGGCAAGCGGCGCCCCTACCTCTTCAGCCAGAGCGAGAGCATCTACGGCCGCACCTGGATCCCCATGCAGGACAGCCCCAGCGTCCGCGTCACCTACACCGCCCTCATCCACACGCCGGAGGATCTGCGCGCGGTGATGAGCGCGGACCAGGACCTCAGCAACCGGCGCACGGGCAGCTACTTCTTCAAGATGGACAAGCCGATCCCCACCTACCTCATCGCCCTCG
>DATJFC010000285.1:0-2035 GCA_035495995.1 Holophagaceae bacterium | reverse complement strand
ACAGGAGATCGAGTTCATGCGCTCCAAGGGTCTGGCCCTCGGGGGCAGCCTGGACAACGCCGTCGTCTACGGCGCCACGGGCCCTCTGAACGAGAGCCTGCGCTTCCACGACGAGGCCGTGCGCCACAAGATCCTGGACCTCCTCGGCGACCTCGCCTTGCTGGGCGCGCCGCTGATGGGCCTCGTCGAAGCCCACGCGGCCGGCCACGCGCTGCATGTGGACCTCGTGAAAGCCCTCCTCGCCGACCGGTCCGCCTGGACCTGGGCCGAAGCCATCGAACCCGCCAAGACCCCCGCCCTCTTCCGTCCCGCGCTGGTGGCTTCGGCTTGAAGTGAAGTTTCCCGTTGCGCGGATGTCCGGTTCCGCGCGAGACTCGTCCCTTCACCCATGAGGTGCACAGGTGTTGCTTCATCTCGAAAGCTGATCTGACGGACCTGGCGGAGCTGCCCGGGCGGGTGGCGCGTCTGGCGAGACCGGCGGAGATCGAGGCGGACACGAGGGCGAGGGTCGCGGAGGTCCTGGAATCCGTGCGCGCCGGAGGCCTGCCGGCGGCCCTGCGGTTCACGGAGGCTTTCGACGGCCTCCGGCTGGACGGAGCGGATCTGCGGATCCCGGTCGCGGCCATGGCGGAAGCGCTCGCGAGGATGGAGCAGAAGAGGCCCACCCTGGTGGACGCCCTGCGCGAGATGATCGCGGGCATCCGGCGCTTCGCGGTCGCCCAGCGCGCGGCGCTCGCGAACCTTCACCTCCCCCTGCCCGGCGGCGGATCCGTGGGCGAGCGCTGGGTGCCGCTGGCCTCCGCGGGCGTGTACATCCCCGGCGGCCGCGCTTTCTACCCGAGCACTCTGGCGATGACGGTGATCCCCGCCCAGGTGGCGGGCGTGGGCCGCATCGTGGGCGTGACGCCGCCGCGCGCGGGCGGCCCCGAACCGCTCATCCTCGCCACCGCGGCCCTCCTCGGGCTGGATGAGCTCGTCACGCTGGGCGGCGCCCAGGGCGTGGCTTGGCTGGCCCATGGCGAAGAGGTCGATTTCATCGCGGGACCCGGCAACCGCTTCGTGGCCGAAGCCAAACGCCAGCTGGTGGGCCAGGTGGGCATCGACGCGCTCGCGGGCCCCACGGAAGTGCTCGTGATCGCCGATGGCGGCGCGGACGCGGACCAAGTCGCCGAAGATCTCCTCGCCCAGGCCGAGCATGACCCCGAGGCCGCCGCCGTGCTGGTGTCGGAGGACGCCGCGCTCCTCGCCCGCGTGGAAGCGCGTTTGAAGGAGCGCGTCCCATCTTCGCCGAAGCGCGCGGAGCTGGAGGCCAGCCTTTCCCGCCACGGCCTGTTGCTGCGCGCGGATCGCGAGCTGGCCATCGCCTTCGCCCAGGCGTGGGCGCCCGAGCACCTGGAATTGCAGGTGCGGGACCCCGAAGCCTGGCTCCCGCGACTCAGCGCCGCCGCGGCGGTCTTCATCGGCGGCAGCAGCGCCGAGGCCTTCGGCGACTACGGCGCGGGGCCCAACCATGTGCTGCCCACGATGCGCAGCGCCCGGTTCGCCTCGCCCTTGGGCGTGGCCAGCTTCATGAAACGGCAGAGCCTCATCCGGCTTTCAAGCCGCGACGCGGCCGCGATGGCTCCGTGGGTGGGAACGCTCGCCCTCGCGGAAGGCCTGCCGCATCACGCCGCCAGCGCCCGCCTCCGCTCCCATCACGCCCACGCTTGAGCGCGGCCCGCCTGCCGCGCGCCGCTTCGGCCCCCGAAGCCTCTTCCCCCTTTGCCATGAGCCTCCCATGCCCCTGCTCAGACCGGACCTCGACGACCTCCGCCCCTACACCCGGCCTCCGGAACCGGAAGGCCTCGCGCGCCTCCACATGAACGAGGCCGCCGCGGACTGGCCCGGCGCCGCCCGCGCCGCGCTGCTGGCGAGGCTGGCGGAACTCCCCTTCCGGCAGTATCCCGAGCGGCAGGGCGAGCTCTCCGAGCGCCTGCGCGCGCGATTGGGCGCGCCCGCGGGCGGCCAGCTGCTGGGGCCCTCCAGCGGCGCGCTG
>DATJFC010000284.1:0-5030 GCA_035495995.1 Holophagaceae bacterium | reverse complement strand
GTAGGTGACGGAGGGGCGCTTCGCCGCGAGCGACACGCGCCAGCAGGGTTCGCCATGGAGGGGCGCCTCCTGCACGCCCGTGGCCTGGAAGTCCTCCGCGAGCCGCAGCCGCGCCAGGTCGCCGCCGGCCGCGGAGCCGATGAGCCGCTGCTGGGGCGTGACGGGAATGGCCCGCTTGCTGCCGGGCGTCAGCAGCCACATCTGCTCGCCCTTCATGAGCACGGCGCGGCCCACCACCTGCTTGGGCGAAAGGCCGTCCAGCCGCGAATCGCCGTTGGCGGCCACCGAAAGGCGCCACAGGGAGTCCCGACCCTGGTCCGTCAGCGCGAGATCCGCGGAGAAGGCGGGCCAGGGCTGGCGGAGGCGGTCCACTTTGGCCAGGAGGGCGCTGGCGTCCGGCGTCTGCCCCGAAAGCAGCAAGGGCAGCGCGAAGAGCAGCGGCTTAAACGCGGCCATAGTCGTCCTGGATCCGTTCGATGTCGGCCTCATCGAAAGTCCCGAAACTGACCTCCAGCACGCGGACCGGGTGAGGCGTCGAAGCGTCGCAGCTGAGGCGGTGCGTGGCGCCCGCGGGCAGCCACACCTGCTCGCCGATGGCGGGCCTGAGCCGCTCGGCGTCCCGCTCCACGACGGCGCCCGCGTCCAGCGCGACCCAGAGCTCGCCGCGATGCTGGTGCTTCTGCAAGCTGAGTTTCTGGCCCGGATTGCAGGTGAGGATCTTCACCGTGCAGGGCGTGTTGAAGGCGTACTGGTCGAAGCCGCCCCAGGGCTTGTCCACATGGAGGATGTCGGGCCTTTTCACGGGAGCGCTCTCACAAAAGGTCTTCGCGGCCTTCAGCCTTCAGCCGCTCGACGATCTTTTTAACCGATTGGGCCTTGTCCCGGTGGCAGATGAGGAGGGCGTCCTCGTCGTCCACGACGATGAGATCCGACACGCCGCTGGCCGCGATGAGCCGCCGCCCGCCGAAGAAGGCGCTGTTGAAGGTCTCAAGGAGGATGGCCTCGCCCTTCACCACGTTGCCTTCGGCGTCCGCCTCATGGAACTCCATCGCCGCGGGCCAGGAGCCCACATCCGACCAGCGGAAGCGCGTGGGCACGACCGCGACGCCGCTCGCCTTCTCCATGAGGGCCACATCGATGGCCACCTGGGGCAGCTGGCCGTAGGCCGCCGCGAGCTCCGCGGGATCGGCCCCCGCCTTCACCCAAGCGTCCAGGGGGCGCAGCACCTCCGGCGCGTGGCGCTCCAGCTCGGCGCGGAAATCCTCCAGCGTCCACACGAAGAGGCCCGCGTTCCAGAAGTGGCGGCCACTTTCCAGGTACTGGATGGCCAGCTCCATGGGCGGCTTCTCGCGGAAGGCCGTGACCTTGAGGACGGGGCCGTGGCCTTCGGCCTCGATGTAGCCGTAGCCCGTCTCCGGGTAAGTGGGGCGGATGCCGAAGACCACCAGCTCCCGCTCCCAGGCCGCGTGCTTCACGGCCGTCTCCACATCCTCGATGAAGAGGTCCGGATCGCCGATCCAATGGTCCGCGGACAGCACCACCATGACGCCTTTGGGGATGCGCCGCTCGATCTCCACCAGCGCCAGGGCCAGGCAGGGCGCGGTGTTGCGGCCTTCGGGCTCCACGAGGATGTTCTCGGCCGGGAGCTCCGGCAGCATGCGCCGCGTCTCTTCGGCCAGATCCTCCGTCGTGACGACGAATACGTGCTCCGGCCGGAAGTGCCCGTCCAGGCGCGTGACGGTCTGATGGAGCAGCGTCTCCTCGCCGACGATGGAGAGGAACTGCTTCGGCCGGCTCGTGCGGGAGCGCGGCCAGAACCGCGTGCCGCGCCCACCGGCCATGATGACGGCCACTTTGGACGGATGCCCCTTCGTGTCCGGCATCTAGGGCCTCCCCGTTGCACAAGCGCGAGAGGTCTCGCGTATCGCGGCAGGCGATACCGGGAAAACGACGGCGATCTTGGAGAGGTGCCCTTTCGTGTCCGGCATCCGACCACCCCACGACATGAAAGCGCGAGAGGTCTCGCGTATCGCCGTAGGCGATACCGAGAAGACGGCGGCGATCTTGGAAGGGTGCTGCTTCGTGTCCGGCATGTCGGATGGCCCAGGGCGAAAGTCTACCGGGCCAGCACGGCCAGCAAGGCGGCCAAATCCTTCGGCGGCGGGGCGGGCCGTTCGCGGATGGCGGCGAGCGGAAGAGCGGCGAGCTCGCCGGCCCGCACACCGAGATAGAAGGCCTCCTCTCCCGCCGCCAGGCGCTTCACCGCTTCGGCCCCCCAGCGGCTGCCCCAGATGCGGTCGAGGGCGGTCGGCGAGCCGCCGCGCTGGATGTGGCCGAGCACGGCAACTCGCAGATCCAGGGCGTAGTCCCGCTTGAGCCGCTCCCCGAGGGCCACGGCGCTGCCCAGCTGGTCGCCCTCCGCCACGACGACGATGGAGCTGCCCTTGCCGCGCTCCGCGCTAAGGCGCAGCTGGCGCACCAGCTCCTCGAAGGTGTCGTCCTCGGCCTCGGGGTAGAGCACGAACTCCGCGCCGCAGGCGATGGCCGTGTGCACCGCGAGCATGCCCGAGCTGCGGCCCATGACTTCCACGAGGAAGATGCGGTCGTGGCTGGAGGCCGTGTCGCGGATGCGGTCGATGGCCTCCACCGCCGTGTTCAGCGCCGTGTCGAAGCCCAGGGTGCGGTCCGTGCCTGGCAGGTCGTTGTCGATGGTGCCGGGGATGCCGCCGCAGCGGATGCCCTGCTCGGTCCACAGCGCCTCCGCCCCGCGGAAACTGCCGTCCCCGCCGATGATGACGAGAGCCTCGATGCCGGCGGCCCTGAGGCCCGCGGCGGCCTTCGCTCTCACCGCGGGATCGAGGAATTCCGGGGCGCGCGCCGTGCGCAGGACCGTTCCGCCCCGCTGGAGGATGTTGGCGCAATCCCGGCTGCCCAAAGGCGCCCAGTCGCCCTCGATGAGGCCACGGAAGCCGTGGCGGACGCCGAGGGTCTCGAGCCCCAGCGCGTCCGCCTGGCGCACGGCCGCCCGGATCGCGGCGTTCATGCCCGGCGCGTCGCCGCCGGAGGTGAGCACGCCCAGGCGCATGGGGCGGCCGGACTACTTGTGCCGGGCGGCGCGGTGGGGGCGGGCCGCGGACTTGGAGCCAGAACGCCCCTTGCGGCCCTTCCCGTGATGGCCCCGGCGGTGCTTCGCGCGGTAACCGGGCATGTCCTTGGGGTGTGTCTCCGGCGGAGGCAGGGGAGGCGGCTCCACGAGGGTCTTCGGCACGGGCGGCAGGTCGCGCTCGTCGATGCCCTGGGCCGCGGCCCGGCTGGCGCGGGCCTTCAGGACGGGGTCATCCTGCGGCGTGTCCGCCTTGAGCGGCAGGACCGGCGGCGCGGCGAGGGCCGGGACGGTCAAGGCGGTGAGGAGGAGTCTGCGCTTTTTCATCACGGATCCATTCTAAACCCTTGAATGCCGCCGCGCCGCCCCAGGCTCCCAGGTTCCTGAACGGCGGCGCGGTAGACTTGTCCTCCGCGCCTGCGCGCGTTCTTTTCAAGGGAGGGGCCATGCCTCAGTCCACCCCAGCCCCCGCCCCTGTCGCGGAGAAGGCCCTGGAAGGCTGCCTGCAACCCTTCCCAGCCTCCGAGAAGGTCTTCATCGAAGGCCAGCTGCCTGGCGTGCGCGTGCCGATGCGGCGCATCAGCCTCCAGGACACCCGCGACTTCAACGGCAAGCTGCTGCCCAACGAGGCCGTGGTGGTCTACGACACCAGCGGCCCTTACACCGACCCCACGGCCGAGGTGGATGTGACCCGCGGCCTCACGCCCCTGCGCCGGGACTGGATCCTCTCCCGCGGCGACGTGGAGGAGCTGGACAAGCCCAGCTCCTATTACCGCCAGCTCCGGGACCGCGACATCGAGCTGGAGGCCATTCGCTTCCAGGGTGCCCGCAAGCCGCTCCGCGCCAAGGCCGGGAAGAACGTCTCGCAGATGCACTACGCGAAGCAGGGCCTCGTCACGCCCGAGATGGAGTTCATCGCCCTCCGCGAAAACCTCGGCCGCGAGGCCGCCGCGCTGAAGTCGCGCATCACGCCCGAATTCGTGCGGGATGAGATCGCGCGGGGCCGCGCCATCATCCCCAACAACATCAACCACCCCGAGACCGAGCCGATGATCATCGGCCGGAACTTCCTCGTGAAGATCAACGCCAACATCGGAAACTCCGCCGTGGCGTCCTCCATCGAGGAGGAAGTCGCCAAGATGGCCTGGGCCACCCGCTGGGGCGCGGACACGGTGATGGACCTCAGCACCGGCAAGAACATCCACGAGACCCGGGAGTGGATCCTCCGCAACAGCCCCGTGCCCATCGGCACCGTTCCCATCTACCAAGCCCTCGAGAAGGTCAACGGCAAGGCCGAAGATCTGACCTGGGAGATGTACCGCGACACTCTGATCGAACAGGCCGAGCAGGGCGTGGACTACTTCACGATCCACGCCGGCGTCCTCCTGCGCTACGTCCCGCTGACTGCCAGGCGCGTCACCGGCATCGTCTCGCGCGGCGGGTCCATCCTCGCCAAGTGGTGCCTGGCTCATCACAAAGAGAACTTCCTCTACACCCATTTCGAGGAGATCTGCGAGATCATGAAGGCCTACGACGTCTCGTTCAGCCTGGGCGACGGACTGAGACCCGGCTGCATCGCGGACGCCAACGACGAGGCCCAGTTCGGCGAGCTCGAGACCCTCGGCGAGTTGACGAAGATCGCCTGGAAGCACGACGTCCAGACGATGATCGAGGGCCCCGGGCACGTTCCCATGCAGCTCATCAAGGAGAACATGGAGAAGCAGCTTTCGACCTGCGGAGAAGCGCCGTTCTACACCCTCGGACCGCTCGTCACCGATATCGCTCCGGGCTACGACCACATCACTTCCGCCATCGGCGCGGCCATGATCGGCTGGTACGGCACGGCCATGCTCTGCTACGTGACGCCGAAAGAGCATCTGGGCCTCCCGAACAAAAAAGACGTCAAAGACGGCGTCATCACCTACAA
>DATJFC010000283.1:0-3468 GCA_035495995.1 Holophagaceae bacterium | reverse complement strand
GACCTCGACCCCGCTTCGGCTCTCACCGAACTCCAGAAGACGCTGGGCTCGCTTCCCGCCGGCGATCCGCCAGAGGCGCCAGTGCTGCCGGACCTGAATCTCGCGCTCGGCGACCGCCGCGTGCAGATGCAGGGGGAAGGCTTCCGCTTGCTGGCGGGCTGGCGCATCCCCGCGCGCACGGACGCGGACGCGGCCGCCATCGACCTCATCGCCCGCATCCTCGGCGGCGGCTCCAGCGGGCGCCTTCAGAAACGGCTCAAGAACCTCGCCACGGGCGTCGAGGTCAGCACGGGCCGGCCAGGCGCGCGGTATCCGAACCTGCTGGTGGTGGACGCCACTCCGCTCCCGGGCCACAGCCTCCAGGAGGTGGAGGACGCCGTCGAAAGCGAGATCCTGCGCCTGCGGCAGGAGCCCGTTTCCCAGGACGAATGGAACCACGCCCTCGTCCAGCTGGACCTCGCGCGCATGGAAACCGAATCCGACGCCGGCGACCTCGCCGCGGCCCTCGGCATCGCCTGGGCCCAGACGGGCTCATGGCGCGGCTTCTCGGACGAGGCGGCGCATCTGCGCGCCGCGGGGCCCGAAGTCCTGCAGCGCGCCGCGGCCACCTACCTGCTGCCCAGCCACCGCACGCTCGTCGAGGTGGTGCCCGATCCGAGCCGCCGCCTGGATGAGCAGGACCGCGCCTTCATCGAGCTGCTGCGGACCCTCGCCGCCCGCAAAGTGGAAGATCCCGCCCAGCGCGAATCCATCGTGGGCGAAGGGCTCCGCCAGTTCCAGATGCTGCCCCAGGCGGAGCGGGCGAGGACGCTCGATCTCCTGCACCGCCAGATGAAGGGGACGAAATGAGAAGGACGGCGTGCCTGCTCCTGTTCTCCGCCGCGCTTTCCCTGCGCGCCCAGCAGGACGCCTCCTTCGCGCTTCCGAACGGGTTGAAGGTGAAGGTCTATGAGGACCACAGCCTTCCGCTCGTGCGCGGCGAGCTACGCCTCACCCTGCCGAAGCCTTCCGAGGACGGCGAAGCCTGGCTCAGGCCTCTGGCGTTCCGCATGCTGAGCGCCGGGGGATCGGGAACGCGCGCCGCCGCCGCCTTCGCCCAGGCGGCCGACGCCATCGGCTTGGACCTGCGCCTCGCCACGGCCGCGGACAGCGCCACCTGGACCTTCTCCGTGCGGTCCCAGGATCAGGAGGCGGCCTTGGCCCTGCTGGCGGATCGCGTGGCGCGGCCCGCCTTCGACCCGATCGCCCTCGAAGCCGCCCGCAGCCAGGCCTGGAGCGAGCTCTCCGAATCCGACGCGCTGGCCCGGGCCCAGCTGCGTTTCGCCCGCAGCCTTTCGGCGATCCCGGAACCCGAGGAGCAGCTCCTGGGCGCCGTGGACTCCGCGCGGCTCGCGGCCTGGCACCGCCGCTTCTTCCGGCCCGATCAAACGACGCTCGTGCTGTGGGGCGATCTCGATGAGGCCCAGGCGCGCCAGCTGACGCTCCTGTCGCTGGGAGCCTGGACCGCCCAGCCCGCCGTGGCGGCGGCGCCCGCCAGTGCCCGGCCCGAACCCGGCCCCTTCCTCGCGGCCCTTCCGGGCGAGGCGCCCACGGCGGCGGTGGGGCTCGCCGCCGGTGGCGCGGACACGGCCCAGCGGCGCCTCCTCCGCGCCTGGGCCGAAGGCCAGCTGCGCGCGGACGGCCTCAGCGTCGCGGCTGGCGAGGACGGTGATGTGCTGGTGGTTTCCGCCACCGCGCCCATCGGCACGCCCGCGGAGACGCTGCGCGCGCGCATCGCGGGCGCGCTTGACGCGTTGCCGGAGGCCCTCTCGCCTTCCGCTCTCGCGGCGCTCCTGGCCCGGGATGCCAATCTGAGGAAGCTGATGGGGCTGCATCCCGCGGCCCTCGTGGCCGCCGCCGACCAGGAAGGGCCGACGACGGCCCTGGATGCCGCCGCCGCGAAGGCCGTGCTGGCGCGCTGGTGCGCTCCCGCCAACCGCCGCCTCTTCGCGAGCGGCGACCCCGGATCGCTACAAGGCCTTCAGACTTCGACGCCGAAGCGCTGAGCGAGGTCCGCGTAGCGCGCGCGGATGCCCGCGACGATCTCGCCCGGCAGGTGCGGCGCGGGCGGCGTCTTGTCCCAGGCCACCAGCGTCTCCAGGTAATCGCGAAGGAACTGCTTGTCGAGGCTCGGCGGGTTCGCGCCGGGCTTCCAGGTCTCCGCCAGCCAGTAGCGGCTCGAATCCGGCGTGAGGGCTTCATCGATGAGGATGACGCGCCCTTCGCGGATGCCGAATTCGAACTTGGTGTCGGCGAGCAGGATGCCGCGCTGGGCCGCCAGCTCGGAGCCGCGCCGGTAAAGGGCCAGCGCGAGGCTCCGCAGTTCCCCGGCGCGGTCCTGCCCCACGATCTCCGCGAACCGCCCGAAGGAGATGTTCTCGTCGTGCCCGCTCTCGGCCTTCGTGGCCGGCGTGAAGATGGGTTCGGGCAGCCGGTCCGCCAGCTTCAGCCCTTTCGGAAGCTCGATGCCGCACACCGTTCCGGTGGCCTGGTACTCCTTCCAGCCCGAGCCCGCCAGATAGCCGCGCACGACGCATTCCACCGGCAGCGGATCCGTCTTCGCCACGAGCACGGAACGGTCCCGGAGCTGGCCCTCGAAGGGCGCCAGCTCCGCCGGATAGCCTTCCACCCGGGTCGCGATGAGGTGGTTCGGCACGAGATCCTCCGTGGCGCCGAACCAGAAGTTGGCCACCTGGGTGAGGATGGCGCCCTTGCCGGGGATCCCTTCGGGCATCACGCAGTCGAAGGCGCTGATGCGGTCCGTGGCGACGATGAGGAGCCGGTCGCCGCCTACCTCGTACACATCGCGCACCTTGCCGCGCCGGAAGACGGGGAAAGGCAGGTCGGTCGTCAGGATCGCTTCGGCCATCCTTCCATTGTCCGGGGACAGCCGGGTTCTGTCAGCTCAGTTCCGGAAGGCGATGGGGCGTCGGCGCGGTCCAGGAGAGGCCCACAGGCAGGAGTTGGTAGCGATTCTGGACGCCCACCCAACGCGCGAGTTCGGATTCCCGGACCGTGTCGCTCGCGCCGTTGGCGGGCAGCCCCCGTTCCTGCAGGAAGGTCCGCACTTCCGCGGAGGACACGCCGAGCAGGATCGGCAGGTGCTCCAATTCGTAGCTCCGCTCGCCCGCCGGCGGATGCTGGAGGCGGTAATCGAAGGTCTCTCGCAGGACGGAAGCCGTGCCCTCCCGCGCCAGTTCGAAGGCCGCATCCAGGTGGGGGAAAGGATCGCCTCCCAGGGCGGCCAGCGCCTGGCCCATGCCCATGTGGGCCAGGGCGTGATGCGGATCCCGCGCGAGAACGGCCTGGAACTGGTCCCTGGCCTCCTGAATCCGCCCCAGGGCCAGCAGGCCCTCGCCCAGGCGGAGGGCGGATTCGGGGCGGTCAGGCTCCTCCGCCCGCCAGCGCTCGGCCACGGACACCATTTCG
>DATJFC010000282.1:0-6846 GCA_035495995.1 Holophagaceae bacterium | reverse complement strand
CTACCAGATGGATCCGGCGCGGGCGGAAGTGCTCATGAACCAGAGCATCCTGGATTTCGACAAGCTGGATACGGTGAACGGCGCGCTCAAGCAGGAGGCCGCCCGGGCCGCGGATCCGGGCCTGTTCAGTGAACTGGCCCTCCTCAATGAAGCCAAGGGCGCCGCCACGGGGCACCGGGTCTACCCATCGCCCCTTCCGGACACGCCCGCCCGGGTGAAAGCGCTGGAGGACGCGGAGGGCGAGGCGGACAAGGCGCCCGCCCTTCTGAACGCCCGCATCTCCCTGGGCCTCATCATTCCGCTGTTCGCGCTCATCCTGCTGTTCTGGCGTTTCCGCCGGTCGCGCTACATACCCTACGCGACCCAGTGCATCCGCTGCGGCGACCCCTTCCGCTCTACGGACAGCCCGCATCCGCAGGTCTGCTCCCAGTGCCACCATCTCTTCGTCGTGAAGGACGGCGTCCACGCGGAGAGCCGCAAGCTGAAGGTGGAGCAGCTCGCCCGCCACCAGCGCGCGACCCGCTGGATCCACCGCTCACTCATCGTGTTCCTGCCCGGGTGCGACGCATCTTTCCTCGGCGACCCGTCCGAGGGGTTCTGGGAATGGTTCCTCGTCTGCCTCGCCCTGGGGATGGTGATCGCCACGGGGCCGACGGTGCGGTATCCCGGCGAGATCCTGCCGGACCCGCTCTCGCTCTGGCTGCCCTTGGGGGCGGCCTTCCTGGCGCTGCTCTACCTGCGTTCCTGGGTGAAGCTGCTGCCGAAACGGAGGCTCTAGATGGCGCTTGAAGGCTCCCTCCGGGATTTCGACCTCTTCTCCCTGTTCAACATGATCAAGATCCAGGGGAAGAGCGGGACGCTGGTGCTCACCCGCGGCCAGGAGTTCGTGAAGGTCTTCTTCGACAACGGCGAGATCGCGGGCGTGGATTCCAACCAGGTCCGCATGGAGGACCGCGTCGGCAGCATGCTCGTGCGCCTGGGCCGCCTCACCGGCGAGGAGCTGCTGGACATGATCCAGAAGCAGCGGCGCACCCTGAAGCGCATGGGCGTCCTCCTCATCGAGAGCGGGAAGGTGAGCCCGAGCGATCTCCAGGACGCGCTCGCCCACCAGGCGGCGGCGATCCTCCACCGCGCCTTCCGGTGGGTGTCCGGCGATTACCGCTTCGACAGCATCGTCCCGGCGGATCTGGACCGGGACAACTTCCCCCCCATGCCCGTGGACACGGTGCTCATGGAGGCCGCCCGGGTGCAGGACGAGTGGCCGGAGGTGGAGCGGAAGCTGCCCTCCTTCAGCGTGCCCGTGGAGCGCACCGCCAAGGCCGCGGGGCTCCAGCTCGACATCAACCGGGACCTCGCGGGCGTCCTCGAAGGGAAGGGCTCCGCGCCCATGGGCACATCGGGCCTCAGCCACGAGGAGGAAATGGTCCTCTCCTACTTCGACCAGCCCCAGAGCATCGAGGAGGTGGTGCAGATCAGCCGCTACGACGAGCTGGACACCTGCAAGACCATCCTCTCGCTCATGCAGAAAGGCCTCCTGGAGGCCGCCGCGCGGGCCGAGATCCCCCGCGTCCTGAGGCCCTGGGTCGAGGAGACTCCGGACGAGCCGATGGTGGAGGAGCCGGACACGCGCAGCTGGCTGCTATGGCCCCTCACGGCCCTCTTCATCGCGCTGCCCCTCCTGTTGTGGGTCCCTTCCGGGCGGGGGACCTACAACCTGGGGCTGGCCAGCCTGCAACCCGCGGATGTGTCCGTGGTGAACGATGGGCCCACGCGCATGCTGCAGGCCTGGGCCTTCCGCATGGCGAGCCCCAGCGACGGAGGCAAGCCGCTGGCCGAGGCGCTCGGGCGCCCCTTGCAGGGCACGAATCCCGTCGAGGACTTCAGCAAGCTCCCGGACCCCATGGCCGTGGCGCCGCCCCTCGCGCCTGAGCCGGGCGGGAAGCTGAAAGGCCGCTGACGGTCCCCATGTACATCGAGCAGCGCCAGGGGTCCCTGGAAGTGATCTGCGGCCCCATGTTCTCGGGCAAGTCAGAAGAGCTCATCCGCCGCGTGACGAGGGCCCTCATCGCGAAACAGCGCGTGCAGGTCTTCAAACCGGCGCTGGACGACCGCTACGAGGCTTCCGCCGTCGCGAGCCACAGCAAGGCCCGGCTGGACGCGCTGGCGGTGCAGGGCAGCTCCGATATCCGGCGCGCGCTGGATCCGGAGGCCCAGATCGTCGCCGTCGACGAGGCCCAGTTCTTCGACGAGGGGCTGGTCGCCCTGGTGGAGTCCCTCGCGGATCGCGGCGTCCGCGTGATCCTGGCGGGCCTGGACCAGGACTTCGCCGGGCGGCCCTTCGGCATCATGCCGGCCCTGCTTGCCCGCGCGGAGTTCGTGCAGAAGCTGCACGCCATCTGCATGATGTGCGGCGCGGCCGCGAGCCGCAGCCAGCGCCTCGTCCGCAGCGGCGGCCAGGTGCTCGTCGGCGCGGCCGAATCCTATGAGGCCCGCTGCCGGCACTGCCACACGGGGCCGGAGCACGGCGTAGCCCCGGGGTTCGTTCCCGAAGGCTGACGGCGGCTGGGCGCAGCGATAGACTGGAAGGTCGGACCCGCTCGCCGGGTGTCCCGGGCGCGCTGCTGCAGTGCCCGCCTTTTCCAACTCTCCGCCCGCGGCCGCAGGGCATGAACGAGGAGTTCCCATGGCTGGCGCCTACGCCACCTTCAAGCACATGACCGACTACATCGGTTTCGAGGGCCTTCTGACGGAAGAGGAAGTCGCCGTCCGCGAAGCCGCCCGCGACTTCGTGAACGCCGAAGTGCTTCCCATCATCGAGAAGCACGCCCAGGACCAGACCTTCCCGAGCCACCTCATCCCCATGATGGGCGATCTGGGTTTCTACGGGCCTTCGCTGCCCGAGGAGTACGGCTGCGCGGGACTCTCTTCCGTCGCCTACGGCCTGCTCATGTATGAGCTGGAGCGCGGCGACAGCGGCCTCCGCTCCTTCGCCTCCGTGCAGGGCTCGCTCGTGATGTGGCCCATCTACGCCTACGGTTCGGAAGAGCAGAAGAAGTACTGGCTCCCCAAGCTCGCCAAGGGCGAGAAGATCGGCTGCTTCGGCCTCACGGAGCCGGACTTCGGCTCCAACCCCGGCGGCATGCTCACCAAGGCCGTCAAGGAAGCCAACGGCAAGTGGCGCATCAACGGCACGAAGATGTGGATCACCAACGGCACGGTGTCCGATGTGGCCGTGGTCTGGGCCCAGACGGAGGACGGCATCCGCGGCTTCCTCGTGGAGAAGGGCACGCCGGGCTTCAGCGCGCCTGAGATGAAGGGCAAGTGGTCGCTGCGCGCTTCCACCACCTCCGAGCTGGTGCTCGAGGATGTGATCGTCGATGAAGAGAAGAGCCTGCTGCCCAATGTGAAGGGGCTCAAGGGCCCTCTCGGCTGCCTCACACAGGCCCGCTACGGCATCGCATGGGGCGCGCTCGGCGCCGCGGACGCCTCCTACCAGTGCGCGCTGGACTACGCCCAGCACCGCATCCAGTTCGACAAGCCCATCGCCAGCTTCCAGCTCCAGCAGGAGAAGCTCGCGTGGATGGTCACGGAGCTCACCAAGGGCCAGCTGCTCGCGCTGCAGGTGGGCCGCCTCAAGGACGCGAAGAAGTTCACGCCCGCCCAGGTCTCGATGGCCAAGATGAACAACGTGAATGTGGCGCTCGAGATCTGCCGCAAGGCGCGCACGATCCTGGGCGCCAACGGCATCCTGGACGAGTACCCGGTCATGCGCCACATGGCGAACCTCGAAAGCGTCTACACCTACGAGGGCACCCACGACATGCACATGCTGGTCATCGGGCAGGAGGTCACGGGCATCCCCGCCTACCGCTAAGCGGTATCCCAAGCAAAGAGAAGGGCCCCGTTTCCGGGGCCCTTCTCTTTGCTTGATCCAGCTACTGGATCTTGAGGTTGCGGGCTTCCAGGAGGTGCCCCATCGCCTTTTCCAGCGCGGTGACGCCGTTGGCGTAGTTGATCTTCGCCTGGATCTCGGCCGTGCGGGCGTTCGTGAGGGCCGTCTGCTGCTGCAGCACGAGGAAGTTGGTGCTCATGCCGTTCTCGAACTTCTTCTGCTCGGCGTCCAGCGCCTGCTCCTGGTACTGGCGCGTCTTCTCCGCCGCGGCCACGCCACGGGAGAAGGCCTCCAGGTTGCGGTAGGCCTGGCGCACATCCAGCCGCACCTGGATCTCCTCGTCCCGCAGGCTCAGCTCGCTGGCGCGCAGGTTCGCGTTCGCCTGCATCTGCTGGCCCTTCGCGGCGCGGTTCAGGATGGGGTAGGCGAAGGTGAGCCCGATGTTGTAGCCGGGGTACTTGAGCCCGGTCAGGTCGCTGTTCACCGGCGAAAGATGGTCGGCGTTGCCCGCGTTCCCGATATAGCCCACCGAAAGGTCGAGCTGGGGCAAGGTACGGTTCCTGGCCGCCTGGGAAAGGACCCTCTGGCTGTCCAAGGTCAGCTGCGCCGTCTTCATCTCAGGGCGGGTTTCCACCGCCATCTGCTCGGCGGAAGTCTCATCGAGGGGCAAGGGCTTCACGGTGGGCTCGTCCGTCGCCTCGATGCCGGCCGGCCGTTCCTCCAGCGGGTACAAGGCGCGGATCAGCGCGTCCTTGGCGTTGGCCAGGGCGGCTTCGGCCGTGATGATGTTCTGCTCCTGCTGGGCCACCTGGGCCTCGGCCTGGGTGACCTCGATGGGGGCCAGGGTGCCCACCTGCACGCGGATCTTGTTCTCGTCGAGCTGCTTCTGGGCCAGCTTCAGCGCTTCCTGGATGTTGGCCAGGTTCTCCTTGGCGTAGACCACGCCCCAGTAGTCGGTCTCGATGGTGGCCACGAGCTGGATCACGGACTGCTGGAACTGGTAGTCGGCGGCCTTGGACCCGTTGCGCGCGACGATGAGGTTGGCGCTGGAGGCCGTGGTTCCGAATCCGCTCAAAAGATGCTGGCTGTAAGTTGCGGAGAACTGACCGTCGTAGGGCGTCGATGTGCTGTAGGACGAGGGCAGGGGCGTTCCACTCAAGGTCGTCGCCGAGAAGGAGTTGGCGTAGGTGGGGTTGTAATCCAAGCTGAAGTTGCCGCCCCAGGTGAAAGCCTTGCTGGCGCCGACGGAAGCGGAGCGGCTCCACGAAGTGCTGTCGGATTCGTAAGGCGTCTTCGTGGGGCCGAAGGTCCCGATGAAATGGTCCTGGGTCCCGGCGGTGCTGGCACTACCCGTGAGCATCCAGTCGTAGGTGCCCTTGGCCACCAGCAACTGGCCCTGGGCCACGTGCCGGGTCTCTTCGGCGATGCCGACCTGCAGGTTGTTCTTGATGGCGGTCTGGATGGCGTCCTGGAGGCTCAGGCTGACCGTGCCGGGATCCTGGGGAGCCGGGGCCGTCTGGGCCACCAGGCTGAAAGGGATCAGCAGGGCCAGGGGATGAAGGGACCGGGTCATCGCCACTCCTTGAGCGTTCAGTTTGGGACGGGAAAGAACCGCCATGAAGGCATGCCTATCTACTAGGACAAGGATGCTACGGAAAGGCGGGAAAGGGGGTTAGCCTCGCATGTGAAGGATGCCTCGGAAGACGAGGATGGGCAACCTCGTCCTTGGACCGCGCGGCTAGCGCTCCGGTTGAATCCGGAGCTCGACCTTCTGCCCGAGTTTGAGGGGCAAGGGGCCGTCTGGCGCGACTTTGACGAGCAGCACGCGGATGTCCGTGGGCCGCGCGGGATCTTCGGGCTTGAGCTTCCTGGGCCCCACGGCGTCAGGCAGCTCCTCCACATGGCCCTGCCAATGGTCCGGGCTGCCTTCGGCGGCGATCTCCACGGGGCTGCCGATGCGGAGGCGGGTGATGTCGAACTCGTCCACCTCGGCTTCGATGCGGACCTTGTCCAGGTCCGCCACATGCACCACGCGGGCGCCGGTGGCGACGGCCTCGCCGGGGTTGGCGAAGCGCTCGAGGATCACGCCGTCGATGGGGGACCTCACTTCGCGCTTGGCCAGCAGGGACCGCAGCTGGCTCGCGGAGCCCTTGGCTTCGTCCACCTTCGCCTCCAGGAGCTGGAGCTGGGTCTGGGCATCCTCCAAGGCGCGGCGGTCGAGCACGCCGCCGTCCACGAGCCGCTGGCGGCGGGCGACTTCGGAGCGCTGGAAGCCGATCTGGGATTCCTGCTCCCTGATCTGGGCTTCGGCCGCCTCGAGCGAGGCCCGCTGCTCGCGGTCGTCGATGCGCGCGAGGAGCTGCCCTTTGCGGACCCGTTCCTTTTCCGTCACGGGCATGTCGAGGACGACGCCGTTCTGGTCCGTGCCCACGATGACATCCGCGCCGGGATAGGCCGCGAGCCGGCCCTCGCAGCGGATCCAGCCGCTGTCCTTGGCGGCCGGAGGGGCGGGCGGAGCCGGATCGCCGCGCCGCGCGGCGATGAATGCGACGAGCGCCGCGCTGGCGCCGATGGGGATGAGCAGCTTGAGGGCGGAACGGGCATGCATGGCGTGCTCCTAGGCTTCGATCTGGCCGTCGTGGATCTTCAGCACCCGGTCCGCGACGCCGCGGACTTTCGGGTCGTGGGTGACGATGAGCAGGGCGCGGTCCTCGCGTTTGGCGAGGTCGCGGAAGAGGTCGAGGATCTGCGAGCCGACGGCGGAATCGAGGTTGGCGGTGGGCTCGTCGGCCAGCAGCACCGCGGGCTTCGCCGCCAGGGCGCGGGCGATGGCGACGCGCTGCTTCTGGCCGCCGGAGAGGTCGCGGGGCAGGTAGTCCAGCCGGTCGCTGAGCCCCACGGATTCCAGGAGCGCCTCGGATTCCCGCTTGGCCTCCGCGCCGCGCAGGCCCTTG
>DATJFC010000281.1:0-2399 GCA_035495995.1 Holophagaceae bacterium | reverse complement strand
GATGAGATTACAACCGGGGGTTCGAATTCCGTTTGCCTGACTATCTTCCCGAAAGCACGTTGATGACCATCAAATTCGTCCGTTGATCTGCGTTGGATTCGGACTTCGGAGCCCACCAGTGACCCTGGTGGGCTTGTTGTTTGTTAGGGCGGCAGTCACGGCGGCGGGCGGCTGGACGGTGACGCGGGATGGCTGCATCGCATTTGTTCGAGCTCCGCGCCCCTCGATCTGGTCGGCTACAAATGGACTCTGGGCTCCCTTGGGTCCACGAACGCGAAGGCCCCGATTCGCTCGGGGCCTTGCTTCTGGCGGAGAGTGGGGGATTCGAACCCCCGATAGGCTTTTGACCTATACACGATTTCCAATCGTGCTCCTTAAACCACTCGGACAACTCTCCGGGGTTCCGCGGGCGGCTGGAAGGCTCGCGGCGCGAAGGAATCAGCATATCAAAGGCCTGCCCAAGCCCCAAGCTCTTACCCTGGGGGGATGGCCAGACGAGCGGAAGAGGCAGGCGCGGGCGGCGGGGCGCCGGGGAAGGCGGGCCTCCATCCGCGGAACCGGCACCGGGACCGCTATGACTTCGCGGCGCTCGTGGAGGCCTGCCCCGGGCTCGGCCCCTTCGTCCTGCGCGGTCCCCGGGGGCCGACCGTGGACTTCGCCGACCCGCGCGCGGTGCGCCTGCTCAACCGGGCGATCCTCCAGCAGGCCTACGGCGTCAAAGGCTGGGACATCCCGGAGGGGCACCTCTGCCCGCCCATCCCCGGCCGCGCGGACTATGTGCATCACGCGGCCGACCTGCTGGCGTCGCTGCATGGCGGCGAGATCCCGCGGGGCGCGGGCGTGCGCGTCCTGGATCTGGGCACCGGCGCCAGCCTCGTCTACCCGCTCATCGGGCACCGCGAATACGGCTGGTCCTTCGTGGGCACGGACATCGACAAGGCCGCGCTGGAGGCGGGGCGGAAGATCCTGAAGGCGAACCCGGGACCGGAGGCGGCCATCGAGCTGCGGCTGCAGCGGGATCGCGGGTCCATCCTGGATGGCGTCCTGGAGCCGGGCGAGGCCTTCGATCTGGCCATGTGCAATCCACCCTTCTTCGCGTCCGCCGCCGAGGCCCGCCAGTCGGCGCAGGAGAAATGGCGCAAGCTGGGCCGGGGCGCGCGGGTCTCCACGCGCAACTTCGGCGGCCAGGGTAACGAGCTCTGGTGCGAAGGCGGCGAGGCGGCCTTCATCCGCCGCATGGTCGAGGAGAGCGCGCGGCACCGCGGCGCCTGCCGCTGGTTCACGACCCTCGTCTCGAAGTCCTCGAACCTGCCGGCCGTCCACCGCGCGCTGCGGCAGGCGGAGGCGCAGGACATCCGCACCCTCGAGATGGCCCAGGGCCAGAAGAAGAGCCGCATCGTCGCATGGACCTTCATGGATGCCACCGGGCGGGCGCTACCCTCTAACCAGGTGGAGTTCCATGGCTGACAAGACGAAGGACAAACCGAAGGTCGACACCAAGCGCGCCTGGCGCGAGGCGAGGGCGCTCCTGCTGGAGCACCGCCGCTCGCTGTCCATCGGCATCCTGCTGATGCTCGTCAGCCGCCTGGCCGGCCTGGTCCTTCCCGCGAGCACCAAGTTCCTCATCGACGATGTCATCGGCAAGCGGAACCTGCACCTGCTGATGCCCCTCGCGCTCGCGGCGGGCCTGGCCACCCTGGTGCAGGCTGTCGCCAGTTACGCGAACTCGCAGGTGGTGAGCGTGGCGGCCCAGCGCGCCATCATGGCCATGCGCCAGCGGGTGCAGGACCACATGCTGCGCCTGCCCATCCGCTACTTCGACGCGACCAAGAGCGGCATCGTGATCTCCCGCGTCATGAACGACGCGGAGGGCATCCGCAACCTGGTGGGCACGGGGCTCATCCAGCTCCTCGGCGGCGCGCTCACGGCCGTCCTCTCCCTCGGGGTCCTCTTCTGGCTGAACTGGAAGCTGACGCTGGCGACGCTGGTCTTCCTCGGGGCTTTCGGGGGGGCCATGGCCATGGCCTTCCGCAAGCTGCGCCCCCTCTTCCGCAAGCGCAGCGAGATCACCGCGGACATCACGGGGCGGCTCGCGGAGTCCATCGGCGGCGTGCGGGTGCTCAAGGTCTACGTGGCCGAGGGGCGCGAGTCGAAGATCTTCGCCGAAGGCGCCGACCGCCTCTTCCAGAACATCGCCAGCACCATCACGGGGACCAGCGCCATCACGGCCTTCTCCACGGCCATCGTCGGCGCCATCGGCGTGCTCATCATGATCGTCGGCGGCCGGGCCATCTTCGCCGGCGCGTGGACCCTGGGCGACCTCGTCATGTACACCTTCTTCGTCGGCCTCATGGCCGCGCCGGTGGTGCAGATCGCCAGCATCGGGACCCAGGTGAGCG
>DATJFC010000280.1:0-3856 GCA_035495995.1 Holophagaceae bacterium | reverse complement strand
CGCGCCGGTTTCCAGCGCGGTGCCCATCCTCATCACCTCCGGCGAATTCGATCCCGATACGCCGGGCAAGTGGGCCCGTGCCGCCATGGCGCATCTCCCGAACGCGCGGATCATGATCTTCCCCGGCATGTCCCACGCGCCGCTCTTCACGCATCCCGAGGCGGCCCGCGTCATGAAGGCCTTCTTCGATGACCCCGGCCGCGCGCCGGATCCGGGCAAGATCGGAGAGGTCCCATCCTTCCTGCTCAGCGGCACGACTCCGTGAAACGCCGCGATTGGACTCGCACCTAGGGCGTCCTATCCTGGAAGGCCAATCCCCAGGAGGCCCCATGCGCCGCGCCCTTATTCCAGCCATCGGCTTTTCCGCCCTCGCGCTCTTCGCGCAAACGCCCGCTCCTTCGCCTTCCGCGGCCCCGCCCGCCAAGCCCGCGGCCTTCGAGATGCCCAAGCCCGGACCCGAGATGGACAGGCTCAAGCCTCTGATGGGCTCCTTCCGGGTGGATGAGCACCACGAGGCGGGCTTCGAGGGACCGGCGGGCGTCAGCTCCGGTTTCAGCCATGTGACCGAAGGCCCCGGCGGCCTTTCGCTCCTCATCGACTACACGACCCTCGTGGGGCCCATGCACGGCATGAAGGGCCACGGCATCCTCGCCTGGGACGGGGAGGCCAAGGCCTACAAGCAGGCCTGGACCGACAGCTTGGGCGCGATGCTCGTCATGTCCTCCGGCGCTTGGGAGGGCGACACGCTCGTGATGAATTCCGACGGCACCATGATGGGCAAGGCCTACAAGGAGCGGGACACCTTCTCAGGCATGGGCCCGGAGGGCTTCACCCTCACCATCGAGATGTCCATGGATGGCGGCCCGTTCCAGAAAGTCGTGACGCTCAACCATCATCGGATGGCCGACCCTTCCAAGCCCGCCGCGAAGTGACGCGGTAGACGATTCCAGACTACGGGCCACACGGCGGGGATCGTCAGATCCTGCCGTGTGGCCCGTAGTCTGGAGCCTTGAAGCTCTCTTAGTTCGTCCGGCGCCGCGGCGCGCCCGCGCGAGGCCCGCGGACGCTGCCCGCCGGGCGGCCATGGCCGCCGCCGCTGCCGCCACCAGGACGCGGACCACGGCCCCCGCCCCGGCCGCCGGCCACGATGGGCTCGGGCTTGGCGTTGGGGTCGGGTTCGAAGCCGGGGACGATGCGCTTCGGGATCTGGCGCTTGAGCAGCTTCTCGATGCCGCCCAGGAGCTTGATCTCGTCCACGCAGACGAGCGAGAGCGCCTCGCCGGTGGAGCCCGCGCGGCCCGTGCGGCCGATGCGGTGGACATAGTCCTCCGCCACCATGGGCAGCTCGTAGTTCACCACATGGGGAAGCTGGTCGATGTCCAGGCCGCGGGCGGCGATGTCCGTCGCGACGAGGACGCGCACCTGGCCCGCCTTGAAGTCGGCGAGGGCCTTGGTGCGGGCGCCCTGGCTCTTGTTGCCGTGGATGGCGACGGAATCGATGCCGTCCTTCTCCAGCTGCTCGGAGAGCTTGTTGGCGCCGTGCTTGGTGCGCGTGAAGACGAGGACCTGCTTCCACTTGCCGTCCCGCACGAGCTTGGAGAGCAGCTCGCGCTTGCGCCCGCGGTCCACGGGCAGCACGGTCTGGGCCACGAGCTCGGCGGCGGTGTTGCGGCGCTCCACCTCGATCATGGCGGGGTTCTTCAGGAGGCGGTCGGCGAGGGCCTTGATCTCGTCGCTGAAGGTCGCGGAGAAGAGCAGGTTCTGGCGCTTCGCCGGCAGCAGCGCGAGCACACGCTTGATGTCATGGATGAAGCCCATGTCCAGCATGCGGTCCGCCTCGTCCAGCACGAGCACCTCCACCTGGTCCAGGTGGATGGTCTTCTGGCCCACATGGTCGAGGAGGCGGCCGGGCGTGGCGACGAGCAGGTCGATGCCGTCGCGCAGCGCCTTGTACTGCGGGTTGATGTTCACGCCGCCGAAGATGACGGAGGAGCGCAGGGGCAGGTGCTTGGCGTAGACGCGGCCAGCCTCCTCCACCTGGGCCGCGAGCTCGCGGGTGGGAGTGAGGATGAGCACGCGCAGCGGATGGCGCGCGGGGGACTTGCTGGTGTTGAGGTGGGGCTTGAGCCGCTCGAGGATGGGCAGCATGAACGCGGCGGTCTTGCCGGTGCCCGTCTGGGCGCCCGCGAGCAGGTCGCCGCCCGCAAGCACGGCCGGGATGGCCTTGGCTTGGACGGGGGTGGGCTCGGTGTAGCCGGTGTCCGCGATGGCGCGGAGGAGCTCGGCGCAGAGGCCGAGGTTTTCGAAAGACATGAAGACTCCTGGGGCCGGTGAGGCCCGATGGATGATCGGCACCAGGAAACACGCGTCCTCAGCACCGGCCCGCCCGCGCCATTCCTACGGAAGGTCGGGGCCGGTCAAGGCAAGGGAAGATGGAGCATCGAGGCCACGCCGACCGGGGGCACGCTCGATTCGAGTTCCAGTTTACCGGGGCGGGGGCGGAAAACCAAGCCGAAACGGAAGGAGCCCGCCGCCCGCAGAGGCGCGCCAGTCAGCCAGCCAAGGCCTGGAGATGCCGGCCCTTCCCTCATGGTTCCTACCGGCTGTGGAAGGGGTCCGGTGGCGCCTCGCCGATCCGGCTCGTGCAGTGGCCGCACCGGCGGGCCTCCGCCGGGACCACCATCCGGCACTCGGGGCAGAGCTTCGTGGGCTGGTCGTCGCTCGCCAGCTCGCCGCCCCTCCGGAAGAGCCAAGGCCCCAGCTTCACCAGGACGACGAAGAGCACCACGGCGGTCGCGAGGAACTCCACGATGGCGCCCGCCACGATCCCCACCTTGAACTTGCCGACAAGGAAATGGTCCCACTGCCCTTCCGGAACCCAGTAGGAGAGCACCGGCATCACCAGGCCGTCCACCACCGCCGTGATGATCTTGCCGAACGCCACCCCCATGACGAAGGCCATGATGAAGTCGAGGACATTGCCCCGGCTCACGAATCGGCGGAATTCCGCCCTCCAGCCCCGGAAGGACATCAGTCAGGTCTCCTGCCCGGCGGTGCCGCACAGCAGCCAGAGAGTGAACTCTCGCCGTGCCATGTCCGCAGTCTAGCGCCGCGTGAGGCGAGGCCCAAGGAATAAGGACGGCGCTTCTCCGCTTACGGCCTTCCCTCAAGGCCTCATGCCCCGGTGCAGCGCGACGATGCCGCCGGTGAGATTCGTCCAGGCGACTTCGCGGAACCCGGCCGCCTCCAGCTCCGCCGCGAGGCGCTTCTGATCCGGGAATTGCCGGATGCTCTCGGGCAGGTACTCGTAGGCGGAGCGGTCGCCGCTGAGCCAGCCGCCGATGCGGGGCAGCACCTTCAGCGAGTACCAGGTGTAGAGGCCGCGCAGGCCCGGCAGCACCGGCGCGCTGAACTCCAGGATGGTGAGGCGCCCGCCGGGTTTCAGCACGCGGAGGAACTCGGCGTAGGCCGCGCCGCGGTCCTCCACATTGCGTATGCCATAGCAGATGGTGAGTCCGTCGAAGGACCCCTCCTTGAAAGGCAGCCGCTGCGCGTCCGCGTCCGCGCTGGCGAAGACGCGGATGCCGGGCTTCTTCTTCGCGAACTTGGCCGGGCCGAGGCGGAGCATCGCGTGGGTGAAGTCCGTGCTCACCACCTCCGCTCCGCGCTTGGCGAGGGCGAGGGAACTGTCCCCGGTGCCCGCGGCCACATCGAGGTAGCGCAGGCCGGACCTGGCGCCGGAGGCTCGCGCCATGCGCCACCACCAATAAAAATCCACGCCGCCTGAAAGAACATGGTTCAGCAAGTCGTAGCGGCCCGCGATGCCGCTGAACATGCTCTGGACCTGCTTGCCTTC
>DATJFC010000279.1:0-4228 GCA_035495995.1 Holophagaceae bacterium | reverse complement strand
GCCGAGCCGCAGGATCCGGCCATGGGCCCCAGGGGCTGGCCGTCGACGGCCTTGCGGAAAGCTTCCGGAAGGCTCGGCGCCGCGCCGTCCCGCACGCGCGACCCATCCTCATCCAGCAGGAGAATGGAACAAAGGGCCTGGGGCAGCTGCTCTTCCACCGCCCGGCACAGGCACGCCAGCACCTCGCCGATGGGCGCGTCCCGGGCCAGCAACGCCACGACCCGGCGCTGGCCTTCAGAGATCGCCTCTAGTCGCCGGGGGGCGGGGGACTGGGAAGCGTCGGGGGTCAGATCAGGCATGGGGCCGGAGGGATGCGCCACTATAAGCCCTGGCGCGGACCTGGACACCCTCTCCTGCCGTTGCGCCAGACAGATCCGAGACTGGGCGGAACGGCCAGCGGGTTGACCTGGGCCCTCGAGAGGCGGTCCGCCTTAGGGCGCCGGTGCCGTGTCGACCCTCGTGTAGCTGGGGCCCGGAGCCCGGTCCAGGTCATAGCGCTGGACCTTGATGGCTTGGCCGTCCTTCAGTGTGAAGCCGAGGCGGGCATCCGGATTCTCATCAAAGAAACATTCCGTGGCCGAAAGGGGCGAGAGGAGCGCGGGCGCGTCCCCGGGGAACTGGCTGAAGAGCCGACCATTCTCGAGTCCGATGGTGCGTACGGCGCCTCCGGATTGGTACCGGCCGCAAAGGGCTCTTAGCGCGCGTTCCGGAAGGGGAATGGCCTTGGGCTCCTGAATGGGCCTGCCTGCGGCCATGGCCGCCAACCGCTTGCCAATGGGATCCAGCCCGATCGGAAGGTCCTCGCCATTGTGAAGAATGGCCACGAACACATGGGACCTCGGCATCGCGACCACTTCCGAATGGAAGCCCGGAATGTCCCCGTTGCTCTGGAGGTAGGGCTCGCCGTCGAGCGTGTGGACGCGCAGGCCATACCCGTAGTGCGTATCGCTGCCGTCCTTCAAGCGGTAGGCGGTGGTCATGGCCTTGAGACTGGCCGGGCTGAGCATCTTGCCGCCCTGGAGCGCGTCGGTCCAGAGGGCAAGGTCCTCCGTGGTGGAGTAGAAGCTCCCCCCGCCGAACCCGAGCGCATGGCTCATGAAGGGCGCGGGCGTGGGGCCTGGGCCGTAGGCGGAGGCGAGGCCCGGCACGAGCTTGGGGTCCTCGTCGAAGGTGGTGTGCTTCATGCCCAGAGGCTTGAAGAAGGTGTCCGCCACGAAGGTCTCGTACGGCTTCCCTGAAAGCCGGCCGACCAGGATCGCCAGGAGGGTGTAATTCACCGTGGCGTAGGCGTGCCGGGTTCCAGGCTCGGATTGAAGCGGCTTGTCTTTGACGAAGGCGAGGAGCTGCTCGGGGCTGAGATCTTCCCGTTCGTGGGGCCGGAAGGCGGGGTCGCTCCAAAGGTTCTCGATGCCCGAGGTATGGGTGAGGAGGTTCTCCACCGTGATGGAATTCCAGGCTTTGGGCGCTTCGGGAAGGTATCGGCCGATGGGCGCCTTGAGGTCCACCTTGCCTTGCTCCGCCAGTTTGAGGATCGCCGCGGCCGTGAACTGCTTGCCTACGGAACCGACATGAAACACCGTGTCGGGTTTGACGGGAGCCGAAAGTTCGATGCTGGCCAGGCCATAGCCCTTGCGCAGCACCACCTGTCCATCCTTCATGACCAGGACGGCGGCTCCGGGCGCGTCAGCCTTGAAGTAGCGGAGCAGGTAGGCGTCCATGCCCGCCGCGATTCCCTGCGCTGGGCCCGAGGCCGGGGTCTGCGCTGGCAAGGTGTTCGCGATCGAGACGAGCGCTAGGAAGACGGCGCGGACTCGCATATGCCTCCAGGTGGGTTGGAATCCGCTGGCAGAGCTCAGGGACGGAGGATCTACGAAGGCTTTGGTCGAGCGGTTAGTTCGAGGGGATGTTCCTTCGCGAGACCGGGCACGGTGATCTGCTGGCTATTCACCCGAAGAGGGTGATGGGCCGGCCCCGCAGGATGCGGCGCGGGCCAGGAGGAGGTCGCGCTCGCGGTTGTTGCCGGTCAGGGCGGCGGCGCGTTCGAACTCGCTGCGGGCTTCGGAGAGGCGGCCCAGCTTGTGGAGGAGGTCCGCGCGGACGCTGGGGAGAAGGTGGTAGCGCGCGAGCGAGGGTTCGGAAGCGAGGGCGTCCACGAGCGTGAGGCCGGCCTGTGGGCCCTGGGCCATGGAGACGGCGACGGCGCGGTTGAGCTCGATGACAGGGGAGGGGGTCAGCTGGGCGAGCTCGTCGTAGAGGGCGACGATGCCGGGCCAATCGGTCTCAGGTGGCGTGCGGGCGCGGGCGTGGCAGGCGGCGATTTCGGCTTGGAGGAGATAGGGGCCGCGGGCGGTGTTGATGTGATGCGCGCGTTCGATGGCCGCGAGGCCGCGGTGGATGAGGAGTTGATCCCACTGGGCGCGGTTCTGGTCGAGGAGCAGGACGGGTTCTCCGGCGGAGGTGATGCGGGCGCGGGCGCGGGAGGCCTGGATTTCCATGAGGGCCACCAGGCCGTGGACCTCGGGTTCCGCGGGCGTGAGTCCGGCCAGGATGCGCCCGAGGCGGAGCGCGTCCTCGCAGAGGGCGGGGCGCATGAGGTCGTCGCCGGCCGTGGCGGAGTAGCCCTCGTTGAAGATGAGGTAGATGACTTCAAGGACTGAGGAGAGGCGGGCGGCGAATTCGGGGCCGCGGGGAACCTCGAAGGGGACGCGCTTGTCGGCGAGGGTGCGTTTGGCGCGGACGATGCGTTGGGCGATGGTGGGTTCGGGGGCGAGGAAGGCGCGGGCGATCTCGTCGGTGGTGAGGCCGCCGAGAAGACGGAGGGCGAGGGCCGCGCGGGACTCGGCGGGGAGGATGGGATGGCAGGCGATGAAGACGAGGCGGAGCAGGTCGTCGCCGATGGTCTCATCGAGGGCGCTGTCGAAGTCGGGCGAGGTCTGTTCCAGGGCTTCGAGCTCGCGGGCGAGCTCTTCGTGCTTGCGCGCGGCCACGGCGTTGCGGCGGAAGAGATCGATGGCACGGCGCTTGGCGGTGGCGGTGAGCCAGGCCCCGGGTTGATCGGGGACGCCCGAGCGCGGCCACTGTTCGAGAGCGGCGAGGAGGGCTTCCTGCGCGAGGTCCTGGGCCAGTTCAACATCGCGGGTGAGGCGGGCGAGCCCGGCGATGACGCGCGCGGATTCGATGCGCCACACGGCTTCGATGGTGCGATGGAGGGCCTGGTGTGGATCGGTGGCGGGCACGGCTACCGATCACACCAGACCCCCTCCAGGGATGCAAGGACGCCTATCTGCTGGCGGTCTGATTCGGAAGCTCCGCGCGGCGCGCCACCTTGTGCTGGATCTGCTCCTCGGTCAGGACGGGCGCGAAATCCTCCATCTCGAAGATCTGGCGGATCTCGACCTCGCCCTCGCCGGTGGGGCTGCAGTTGGGCGAGCGCTTGACCCACTCGATGGCCTCTTCGAGGGACTTCACCTGCAGGATCGTGAATCCGGCGATGAGCTCCTTGGCCTCGGTGAAGGGGCCGTCGATGACGGTGCGGGACTTGCCGGAGAACTTGACGCGGGCCCCCTTGGAGCTGGGATGGAGGCCATCGAGGGCAAGCAGGACGCCGGCCTTCGAAAGCTCCTCGTTGTACTTGCCCATCTCGAGCAGGAGCTGCGGATCGGGGAGGGCACCTGCTTTTTCAGTTTCCGGGGTGGCTTTGACGATGACCATGAAGCGCATGGCGGGATCTCCTTGGGGTGGAGGGAAGGTGGGGTGGCTTGTGCCGGGTTTGGCCCTTTGCTGGCTGCCCGGTGAACTCAGATGGAGAAGGCGGTTGGATCGCTGTGACCCTCGTTCCTCGCGCCTCTCTGTTCATGCGTCGAACGGGATGCGGCCGAATCGACATCGCGAGCACAGTTTTTCTGCCGGTCGCCTGGATGCAGTCCGAGGATAGGGAAAACCAGAGGATCGGGATACGAAGATCGAAGGCGAGGGTAGCGGCGGGTTTCTGGCTTGGATGTCGGGTTGTGGCATGCGTCCTTGCCGGCAGCCGTTCGCGCTTCTCCCGCTCCGACAGCGCCGGTGCGCTGTCGGAGCGGCGCGCTCAGAGGAGATGGACCCCTTCTCATCTAGGCGATGCCCGCGTGAGAACGACGCCCCAATTCCGCTCGTTCCGGCTCGGACTTACAAAGATCTCACCGCTATCCGGCATCGTACGGAAGAATCCTGGCGAGCCCTAAGCAGTATG
>DATJFC010000278.1:0-3036 GCA_035495995.1 Holophagaceae bacterium | reverse complement strand
AGCATACTCCCGGAGGCGCGGTTCAGGCGTCTTTCCGGATCTCCACGATCTCGCCGCCGCTGAGGCGCAGCAGCTCCTGGAGGGCGGGCTCCTTGCGGAGGCGGTCCTCGGGGCGCTCCTCGGCGGCGGGGCCTTCGAAGGCGATCTCGATCCGGGGCACGCCAAGGGCGCGCAGGAGGGCGGGGTTCGCCTGCTCCTTCCCGAGGTCCTGGGCCGTGTTCCGCACATTCGCGGGGAAGCTCAAAACGAGCGCGGCGCCATCGTAGGCGAGGCTGGTGGCCATGTGGAAGACCGGCGCGAAGGCGCGGAAGCGGCCCTCGTCGGCGGCCTTCACGGCCTCGGCGCAGGCGCGGCGGAGGCTGTCGGCATCCGCTCCAGGTTTCAACGAGGGAGGAGGCTGAGGCGGAGCCGGGGCCTTGGCGGCGGGCACAGGCTCCGGAGCGGGCCGCGTGGGCGCCGGAGCCGCGCTAGGGCGGGGAGGGGATGAAGCGGCAGCCGCCGCCGGGGCCGCGGCGCGCCCGCCCGTCAGCGATTCGAGCGGCGCGAGGTGGGGCAGCTGCGCGGCAGTGAGGAGCGCCAGCTCCACGACGACGCGGGGCAGCGCCGTGTCGCGGAGGTCACGCTCCCGGAGCAAGAGGAGCTGCACGATGCGGGCCCAGCGCAGCAGATCCTGGGGGCCTTTCCCCGCGCGGACCTCCTGCTCGATGCGCGCGCGCAGGGCGGTGACGAGCTCGCGCCAGAAGGTCGTCCAGTCCGCGCCCAGGGAGGCGAGGGCCTCGCAGTGATCCAGGATGGTCCCGGCGTCCCCGGTCACGAGGGCTTCCAGCACTCCCTGCACGCGCACCGCGGGCACGATGCCCAGCTGCTCGCGGACGGCTTCTTCCAGCACATGGCCATCGCCCGCGGCGATGACGCGGTCCAGGGTCGTGAGCGCGTCGCGCATGGAGCCCTGCCCCGCTTCGGCCACGAGTCTCAGCGCCTCGCCTTCGGCCGAGACGCCCTCCTGCGCGCACACCCACGCGAGCCGCTGCTCGATGACGGGAACCGGGATGAGCCGGAAGGGGTAGATCTGGACGCGGCTCTTGATGGTGTCCGGCACATCGTGCAGTTCCGTCGTCGCCAGCACGAAGACGGCGTGGGGCGGCGGCTCCTCGATGACCTTCAGCAGGGCGTCGAAGGCCTGCTGGGAGAGCATGTGGACCTCGTCGATGATGTAGACGCGGTAGCGGCAGAAGGCCGGCCGCGTCTGCACCTGCTCCCGCAGCGCGCGCGCGTCGTCCACGGATGCGCGCGAGGCGGCGTCGATCTCCACGATGTCGAGGTTCTGGTCCGGCCGCTCCGCGGCGAGGCAGGGGTCGCAGGCGCCGCAGGGCTCCGCCGTGGGCCCCTGCACGCAGTTCAGCGACCGGGCCAGGATGCGGGCCGTGCTGGTCTTGCCGGTGCCTCGCACGCCCGCGAAAAGGTAGGCCTGGTGCAGCTTGCCCGTCTCCTTCGCGCGCTTGAGCACATTGGAGAGCGCCTTGACGCTGGCCTCCTGGCCCACGAGGTCCGAGAGCAGGCGGGGGCGGTACTTCAGGGCCAGGGTGGTCATGAGCAAGCAGTTTCGCATATCGAAGGGAAAGCCAAAATGCGCAACGCGAAGCCGCCAAGACGCGAGGGCGCGGGCACTGGAAATCATGAGCCCGTGCGCCTTTGCGGCTTCGCGACTTGGCGTTGAAGCCCTTACCATGATGGGATGCAGGTGCTCGTCGCGGGTTCATCGGGATTCGTGGGCCGCGAAGCGGTCCGGCAGGCGCTTCTCGCGGATTGCCAGGTCTTCGCCATGGTCCGCATGCAGGGCGAGGCGCATTTGGACGAAGAGGCGGTGAAGTCCGGCCAGCTGGTGCCCGTCCCTTTTGGCGCGGAGGCCGAGGTGCTCATCACGGGCTTCGGCCTGGACACCAGCCCCATCGTCCTCAACTGCGCGGGCGCCGTGCGCGAACGGCCCGGCATGGACCTGGGCGCCGCCGGGCCTGGCGCCGCGGCGGAGGCCGTGAAACTGGCGGATGACCTGGAAGCCCAGCGCCTCGTGCACCTCTCGCCCCTGCTGAAGGCCGATGATGCCTTCAGCCGCGCCAAGCGCGCGGCGGAGGACGAGGTCCGCCGCTGCCGCCGCCCCTGGGCCATCCTCCGCGCCGCGCCGGCCTGGGGCGCGGGCGACGCGCTGCTGGACGAGATCGGCGCCTGGATGATGCGCAGCCCCCTCATTCCCCGTTTCCTGGAAGAAGTGGCGCTGCAGCCGCTCGATGTGGAAGACCTCGCGAAGGCCCTGCTGGCGGCCGGCCCAGGCGAACAGGAAGTGGGCGGCGGGCGCCTCACCTGGAGCGGCCTGCTGGAGGCCGCGGCATCGGCCGCGGGCAAGAAGCTCGTGGGGCCCCATCTTTCGGACGAGGCGGCGCTGCGGCTCGCCCGCTGGTTCGGCGAAGGCAAGCTGGGTTCGGACCTGGTGCCCTTCACGGAGGACGGCTACCGCCGCCACGCGCTGGGCTACGAAGTGGCGGAGAACGCGCTGCCGCGCCTGCTGGGCCGCGATCCGCGTCCGGTGGAGGACTACCTCGCCTCGGAATGGCCTTACCGAGCGGGCGCATAGTCGAAGAGCGCGGGTTGGACGCCAGGACTGCGCTTGGGAAGGACCACGATCTCCCGCTTCATGGCCTCGATCCGCTCGCTTCGGGAGCGGGCCCGCGGGAACACGGCCGCCAGGGCCTTGCGGACGCCATCGGCGTAACCGGGATCGAGGATGTGGAGCCAGCCTTTCTCCTTCAGCAGCGCGTAGAAGGGATCGTTGGGCAGCAAACTCACCCTTCCCGCCCAGGCTGAGGACGCGCCCGAGGCTTTCGCACGCTGCGCGAAGGCCTCTGCATCGCGCATGGGCATGAGGGGCGCGGCGGCGATGCCCACGCGGATGCCCGCCTTCGCCAGCCGCTCCACGGCGGACCAGCGGGTGGGAATGGGCGGCGCGTCCGGCTCGGTCACCTGCCGCACGGTGTCGTCGTC
>DATJFC010000277.1:0-3923 GCA_035495995.1 Holophagaceae bacterium | reverse complement strand
ATTTGAAACTGGCGGTGGAAGAAGGCGGGACGATCCGTTGTGGCGGCCAGCGACCGAACCTGCCCGCGCCCTTCGACCAGGGCTTCTTCCTGGAACCCACGGTCATCACGGGCCTGGGCGCCCCCTGCCGCACGGCCACGGAGGAGATCTTCGGCCCCGTCGTCACCGTGCATCCCTTCGATACGGAAGCGGAAGCCGTCCAAATGGCCAACGGCACGAAGTACGGCCTCGCGGCCAGCGTGTGGACCTCGGATCTGGCCCGCGCCCATCGCGTCGCGCAGGCCCTGGAGAGCGGGATGGTGTGGGTGAACACCTGGCTGCACCGGGATCTGCGCGTGCCCTTCGGCGGCGTGAAGGCCAGCGGCGTGGGCCGCGAAGGCGGCCGCTACAGCCTGGAATTCTTCAGTGAAGCCAAGAACATCTGCGTGAAGCTGGATTGAAAAATATGAACCACGGAGGCACAGAGACACGGAGATCACCCATACGGGATTTCTCCGTGCCTCCGTGTCTCCGTGGTTCCTTCCTTTCCATTGAGGTATTCCCATGAGCGGTTCCATCGTCGCGGGCATCCTCGCCCCCCATCCGCCCCACCTGGTCTACGCGGAGAATCCGCCGCAGAACGAGCCGCGCTCCGAAGGCGGCTGGGAGGGGCTGCGCTGGGGCTATGAGCGTCTGCGGAAGAAGCTGGCGGAGACGGACTACGATGTGCTCGTCGTGCATTCGCCCCACTGGAAGACCCGGACCGGAAACCATGTGCTCGCCGTGCCGGAGCTCAGCGGCCTCAGCGTGGATCCCGTCTTCCCGAACCTCTTCCGCTACGCCTTCGACCTGAAGGTGGATGTGGAGCTGGCGAAGCGCATCGTCGCGGAAGGCCGCGCCGCCGGGCTCGAGATGGTGCCCATGGAGAATCCCGCCTTTCGCGTGGACTACGGCACCATCATCAGCTGCCACCTGGTGAACCCGAGCTGGGACAAGCCCATTGTGGCGATCTCGAGCAACAGCGGCCATTTCGACTACAGCAACGAGGTGGGCGAAGCCGAGATGACGCGCCTAGGCGAAGCCACGGCGAAGGCCATCGCGAAGAGCGGGAAGAAAGCCGTGCTGCTGGCCTCCAACAGCCTCAGCCACCGCCACTTCACGACAGAGCCCGAATTGCCCGAGGACATGTCCAAGGAGCACATCTACCACCACGGCCAGTACCTCTGGGACATGAAGGTGATCCAGCTCATGAAGGAGGGGCGCACCCGCGAGCTCGCGGACCTCATGCCCGACTTCATCGATCAGGCCTTGAGCGAATGCCGGGACGGCTGCCTCTCCTGGATGCTCGCGGCCCTGGGCCACCCCACCTACGCGGCCGAGGTCTACGCCTACGGCACCGTCATCGGCACCGGCAACGCCGTGGTGGGCTGGCATCCGGACGCGCAGGAGGTGCAGGCATGATCCTCCAGGGCTACCTCGTTCCCGGCAAGCCGCTGCCGCTCCTGGCGCCGGAGAAGAACCCCCATTGGGCCGAGCTGCGGCGCGGCTTCGAGGCTGCGCGCCAGGAGATCGCCGCCAGCGGGGCGGATCTGCTGCTCCTCTATTCCACCCAGTGGCTCAATGTCATCGGCCACCAGATCCAGGCGGATCCGGCGCCCGAATGGGTCCATGTGGATCAGGACTTCCATGCCTTCGGCACCATGCCCTACCGCTTCCGCATGGATTCGGAATTCGCGAAGGCCTATGAAGCCGCGGCCCGCTCCCGGGGCCTCCACGCGCGCACGGTGAGCTACCGGGGCTTCCCGCTGGACAGCGGCGTCATCCAGGCCCTGCAGCTGCTGAACCCGGACAACGCGATCCCCGCCTGCGTCGTGGGCTGCAACATGTACGCGGACCGCGCGGAGACCATCGTGCTGGGCAAGGCCGCGGCGGAGGCCGTGGCGGCCTCGGGCCGCAAAGCCGTCGTGGTATCCGTGTCGGCGCTCTCGAACCGGGTCTTCTCCAAACAGATCGATCCGAAGGACGACCGCCTCTACAGCGCCAAGGACGACGAGTGGAACCGCAAGGTGCTGGAGATGCTCGGCGAGGGCCGTCTCGAGGACGTGAGCCAGGTGGCGCGCGACTTCGCGGCCCAGGCCAGCGGCGAGCAGCGGGGCAAGGCCTTCTGGTGGCTGGCGGCGGCCATGGGCCAGCACAACGGCTATGACGGGACGGTGCACGCCTACGGACCTCTCTGGGGCAGCGGCGGCGCCGTCGTGGGCCTTCGCCCCAACCCGGCGAAGGACCGCAGCCGTGAATTCGACGAAGGCGAAGTGCAGACCTTCACCGGCGACCGCGGCGTGTTGAGCGCGACCGCGCCGGCCTCCGCGTCCCCCAGCCCGCAGCCTCCAGCCTCCAGCCTGATCAGCACCGATGCCGCGCCCAAACCCGTGGGCGCCTATCCCCACGCGCGGCGCGAAGGCGACCTGCTCTTCCTCAGCGGCATCGGACCACGCCAGGCAGGCACGGATGAGATCCCCGGCGGGCCCGTGCGGAATGCCGACGGCACGCCCCGCGACTACGACGCCACGGCCCAGACGAAGGCCGTCATTGAGAACATCAAGACGATCCTGGAGGCCAGCGGCTCCAGCCTGGACAAGGTGGTGGACTGCCAGTGCTTCCTCATCGACATGGCGCGCGACTTCAAGGCCTTCAACGAGGTCTACGCGTCCTACTTCACGAGCGTCCAGGCCACGCGGACGACCGTCGAGGTCCGCGCCCTGCCCACGCCCATCGCCGTGGAACTGAAAGTCATCGCGAAGGCGTGAACCTATGAACCACGGAGACACGGAGGCGCAGAGGGCAACTTTTCCTCCGTGCCTCCGCGCCTCCGTGGTTTGTTATTGACCATGCGCATTCTCGACATCTCCCCGCTCATCAGCCCGCGCCTCGCGGTGTGGCCGGGGGATGTGCCGTTCTCGCGGAGCGTCGCGCTCGCCATGGCCGAAGGCGCGAACCTGGACCTCAGCAGCGTGACGACGACGCTCCACCTGGGCGCCCACGCGGATGCGCCGTCGCACTACGCGGCCGGCGCGCCTGGCATGGACAAGGTCGATCTCGCGCCCTATTTCGGCCCCTGCCAGGTGATGCGCGTGACCGTGAATCGCGGCGAGCGGATCCTGCCGCATCACCTCAACGCGGAGATCGCCGCTCCGCGCCTGCTCTTCCACACCGGCACCTTTCCGGATCCCGAGGCCTGGACCACCGACTTCGCCAGCCTTTCTCCGGAGCTCATCGAGCACCTGCGCGCGCGGGGCGTGGTGCTCGTGGGCCTCGACACGCCCAGCGTGGACCCCTTCGAAAGCAAGGCGCTGGAGGCCCACCAGGCCCTGGCCCGCACGGGCATGCGGAATCTCGAAGGCCTCGTCCTCGACGCGGTGCCGGAGGGCCTCTACACCCTGGCCGCGCTGCCTCTGAAACTCGAAGGCGCGGACGCCTCGCCCGTGCGCGCGGTGCTCATCGAAAGCTAAGGGGCAGTCCCACACTCCTTGCGGCCTGCTCGACTCCGGGATGTCACCACTGCCTGGTCACGGAGAGCGCGGAGCGAGCACGAAGGCCGCAGAGCCGCACCCATGAACGGAGTCAAAGCCGCGCGATCACCGCATCCGCTGTGGTGATCGCCGCGAACTCGCCGCGCAGTTCCGCGAGGCCGATGCGATGCATGGTCGCGGCGGGGATGACGCCGCCCGCGTCTTTGAAGTCGAAGGTGGCGCAGGCGTCCTCCACCACCGTGGTCTCGAAACCGAGGTTGCCCGCCATGCGCGCCGTGGTGCTCACGCAGTGGTTGGTGATGAAGCCGCCGATGACCAGGCCGTCGATGCCCTTTTCGCGCAGATGGGCCTCCAGGCTCGTGCCGATGAAGCCGCTGTTCACCGTCTTCTCGAAGAGGGGTTCGCCAGGCAGAG
>DATJFC010000276.1:0-7220 GCA_035495995.1 Holophagaceae bacterium | reverse complement strand
GCTCGGACTCGATTCCGCAGGCTCCAATGGTGGCCAATGTAATGGGACCGACCGATGTGACGGTTCTGGTGGGATCAAAAAAGCCGTACCTCCTTTGACCACGGCTTTTTGATTGTTGTGATTCGCTGCAACGATACCCCTTGATATAAATAAAAGTATTGCTCAGCCCCGCAGCATCTCCGCGACGAGGAAGGCCAGCTCCAGGCTCTGGGCACCGTTGAGCCGCGGGTCGCAGCCGGTCTCGTAGGCGCGGGGCAGGTCCGCTTCGGAAAGGCCTTCGGCGCCGCCCACGCATTCGGTGACATTCTCGCCGGTGAGCTCGATGTGGACGCCGCCGAGGAAGGAGCCCGCGGCGCGGTGGAGCTCGAAGGCCTGGCGCAGCTCGGAGAGGATGGCTTCGAAGCTGCGGGTCTTGAGGCCGCTCTCGGCCTTCTCGCCGTTGCCGTGCATGGGGTCGCAGCTCCACAGCACCGTCCGCCCCGCGCGCCGCACGGCGGAGAGGAGGGGGGGCAGGGCCTCGGCGATGCGGCCCGCGCCGAAGCGCGTGATGACCGTGATGCGGCCGGGCTCCTGGCGCGGGTCAAGGCGCTCCAGCAGCGCCACGAGGTCGTCCGGGGAGGCCGTGGGGCCCACCTTCACCCCGAGAGGGTTGCGCAGGCCGCGCAGGTATTCGAGATGGGCCCCGTCCAGCTGGCGCGTGCGCTCGCCCACCCAGAGCATGTGGGCGCCGAGGTTGTAGTAGCCGCCTTCGGCCAGGGTGGCGCCGGCCACCCAGCGCGTGAGGGATTCCTCGTAGGGCAGCAGCAGCGCCTCGTGGCTCGTGAAGAGGTCGATGCGCTCCAGGGTGCCCCGCTGCACGCCGCCGAGGGCCTCGAGGAAGTCCAGGGACTCACGCACCTGGACGAGGGTCTCGCGGTAGGCGGGCACTTCGGCCGCGCCCGCGTGGAGCTCCCAGCGCTCGGGGTGGTGCAGGTCCGCGAAGCCGCCCTCGATGAGCGCGCGGAGGTGGTTCAGCGTGGCCGCGGCGTGGAAGTAGGCCTGGAGCATGCGGTCGGGGTCGGCGCGCCGCGCGGCCTCCGTCGCGTCGAGCCCGTTGATGAGGTCGCCGCGGTAGCTGGGCAGCTCCTGGCCGCGCACCATCTCGGTGCCGCTGGAGCGGGGCTTCGCGTATTGGCCGGCGATGCGGCCCACGCGCACGACGGGGCGCCGCCCCACGTGGGTCAGGACGACGGACATCTGGAGCAGCACGCGCAGCTTATCGGCGATGCGCTCCGGCGTGCAGTCGCGGAACTGCTCGGCGCAGTCGCCGCCCTGCAGCAGGAAGCGGCGGCCCGCGGCGGCCTCGGCCAGCAGGTCGCGCAGGCGGTCCACCTCCTCGGGCACGACGAGGGGCGGCAGGTCGCTCAGGCGCGCAAGCGCGCGCTCCAGCTCGGAGGCGTCGGGATAGGCGGGCTGCTGCTGGGCCTGGCGGTTCCGCCAGCCGTGGGGGGTCCACACCGGATCCATCGTCTTGCCCGCGGTCTTCGACATCCTTCCAGCATCCCTCAGGAGCGGGCCGGATGGAACCTCAGCCTTCGTTGGAGACCGCCAGGACCCAGCGGTAGCCTTCGCCGCCGACGGTGGCGATGTAAGGCTTGCCGCCGTCATCGCCCAGCTTCTTGCGCAGGTTGGCCACATGCACGTCCACGGTGCGGGGCGTGGGCCGCGCGTCCGGCTCCCAGGCCAGCTGCAGGAGCTCCTGGCGGCTGTGGGTGCGGCCGGGATGGGTGATGAGGATCTCCAGCAGGCGGAATTCGCGGGGCGTGAGGTCGAGGATCTGGCCCTCGCGCGTCGCCTCCAGGCGCGGCAGGTCGAAGCGGAAGGAACCGCTGCGGAGGGCCTTGGGCTTCTCCACGGGGCGGGTGCGGCGGAGGATGGCCTTCACCCGGGCGATGAGCTCCAGCACGGAGAAGGGCTTCACGAGGTAGTCGTCCGCGCCCAGCGAAAGGCCCTGCACCCGGTCCTGTTCTGCCCCGCGGGCGGTGAGCATGAGTACGGGCACGGGGTCCTGGTGGTCCCGCAAGGTGCGGAGCACCTGGAAGCCGTCCACGATGGGCAGCATGAGGTCCAGGACGATGAGGTCCGCCCGGCGCGCCGAGTGCGAAGACAACGCCTCGCTCCCGTCGGCGGCGGCCTCGACGGAATAGCCCTCGTAACTCAAGTTCTGCGTCAACAGCTGGCGGAGGGAGGTCTCATCCTCCACCACGAGGATGTGGGTCATGGTTGAACCGGGTTCGCAAGGAGCAGCCCTACAACCTTGGACTGGGGGGCTTGGAAACGCAAGCGGCGATCTCCTGGAATTTCCGAGCGGCGGATCATGCGCGCTGGATGTCCAGCTGGGCGGAGAAGCCTTCGCCGGGCGCGGATTCGAGACTCAGGCCCCACCCTTCCCGTTCAGCCACCTGGAACAGCAAGCTGAGGCCGAGCCCCTGGCCTTCATGGAGGAAGCCCTCCTTGCCGATTTCACGGAAGCGCTGATAGGGCTTGCCGAGCGCCGCCAGCTCCGCGGGGTCGAGGCCCGGGCCTTCGTCCCGCACGCGGATGGCCATGCGGCGGCCTTGATGGCCCGTCTCCACCACCACGCGGCCCCTGCCGTGGAGCAGGGCGTTCTCGACGAGGGTGAGGACGGCGGACCGTAGGCTGGCGGGCGCCGCCTTGCCCCGCTCGGGGCCGAGGCGCAGATCCAGGGGGCGGCCGTCCATCTCGTAGCCCGGCCGCAGGTCCTCCACGACGCCGCGGATCCAGCCGGAATCGATGTCCTCGGTGGGCCCGGTGGCGGCGTCGCCTCGGATGGCCCGCAGGCCGTTCTCGATCATGAGCGTGAGCTGGTCGACCTCGGAGCTGAGCTTCATGAGCTCGGCGTCCGCGTGGTCCTGGTCGAGACGGCCGAGCCGCAGCGTGTCGCAGCGGAACTTGAGGATCGCGAGGGGCGTCTTGAGGCTGTGGGTCAGGGAGGCCATGCGATCCGCGTCCAGCATGGCCCTCTGCCGGGCGCGGCTCCGGAGCCAGAAGCCCGCGAGGACGCTGAGGAGGATCAGGGCGGACACGAAGCGGATGATCCAGACCTGCTTCATGAGCCGGTCGACCACCGTGTTGACCTCCGCCGCCGTGGCCGTGATGTACCCGATGTTCCAGCCTTCGCCGAAGGCGTTGGTCTGGAGCATGGCCTGCATCGGCGCGTAATTGGCGAGCCGCCCGGGGTCGGCCTGGAAGTGGGGTTCCCGCCCCCAGTCCTGGTTCTCCAGGCTGTCAGCGTGGTCCAGGTCCTGCTGCCGGATGAGGCCGACGCGGATGCCGGCGTTGGGACGGAGGGTCCGGCGGAGGAACTCCTCCACCTGAGGGCTGCCGGGCTCCCAGCGTTTGATGACGAGCCACCGGTCCGCCAGCAGCACGATGGTGGACACCTTCCCGTAGCCCGGATCCTGGTCCTTGGGCGGATTCCAGTCGAAGCGCTGGGCGGCCTCCGCGTGGGCCAGCCAGTTCAAGTAGGTCTGGGCCTGCTTCTCGGCGGGGTTCGCGGGCCGGAGGTGGTCCCCGTCCCGCTGCCACAGCTGCCGCTGGCCGAAGCGGTCGAAGACCGCGACCACCAGGGGCTGGGAATCCAGGAAGGTCCGGACCTCGGGCTCGTCGCCCTTCTGGAAGGCCGGGAGGAGGGGCAGGCTCTTCCAGGCCCGCTCCACGCCGTCGATGTCGTTCCAGTGGAGGTCGTTGAACTTCTGCTGGATCGCGTTGCCCTGGTAGGCCGTCCAGACCTGGGGCGTGTAATAGAACGCGATGGCGAGGGCGACCCAGCCCAGGAGGATCAGGAAGGCGCCGCCCTTGCCCTGGACATGCCGACGCCAAGGCGGGTCCTCGCCCACGGCGCGGAGACGGCGGAACTTTGTGACTTGTCGGCGGGCCATGGATGCGAGCCAGTGTATCCGGCTACCGGGCAAGCCGGACGGGCCCTTGCGGAAGCCAGCCGGCCGGGCCTCAGCCCAGGGCCAGCATCCGCTCCACGGGGGCCAGGGCCCTGAGGCGGATCTGCTCAGGGATCTCGATTTCCGGCTGGAGGTCCCGCAGCGCCAGGTAGAGCTTTTCCAGGCTGTTCAGCTTCATGTAGGGGCAGAGCGAGCAGTTGCAGCCGCTGTCGGCGGGGGCGGGGATCAGCTCTGAGTCCGGCCGCGCCTTCTTCATCTGATGGAGGATGCCGGCCTCGGTGGCGACGATGAAAGCCTGGGCCCGGTCTTCCCTCACGTAGCGGAGCAGGGCGGCGGTCGATCCCACGAAGTCCGCCATCTGCGAGACGCTCGCGTCGCACTCCGGATGGGCGATGAGCTTGGCCTCCGGGCGCTGGGCCTTCATCGCCGCCAGCCGCTTGGCCTGGAACTGCTCGTGGACGACGCAGAAACCCGGCCACAGGACCATGTCGCGGCCAGTCTGCTTCATCACCCACTTGCCCAGGTGCCGGTCCGGAGCGAAGACGACCTTGCGATCCTTGGGAATGCTCTCCACGACGCGCACCGCGTTGCTGCTCGTGCAGATGATGGTCGAGAGCGCCTTCACGCCCGCGGAGCAGTTGATGTAGCTGACGACCTCGTGGTCCGGGTACTGCTTCAGCCATGCGCCGAAGGCGTCGGCCGGGCAGCGGTCCGAGAGCGAGCAGCCGGCGTCCATGTCCGGGATGACGACTTTCTTCGCGGGGCTGAGGATCTTGGCGGTCTCGGCCATGAAGTGGACGCCGCAGAAGGCGATCACTTCCGCATCGGTCTTCGCCGCTTGCTGGCTGAGCTGGAGGCTGTCGCCCACGAAATCCGCCAGGTCCTGGATCTCCGGCTCCTGGTAGTAATGGGCCAGGACCACGGCCTTCCGTTCCCGCTTCAGCCTGCGGATCTCCGCTTCCAGATCAAGCCCGTCGGGGATGGTCGCGAGGTCGGGGGCGTAGGGCAGGGCGGCGCTCATGCTTCCAGTGTAGAACGCTGGAGCCGTCAGGGCTTCAGGGCGACGGCGTTCACCAGCGTCTCCTCGCGGCGCTTCGGAAGCGGGAAACCCAGCCACTCGAAGGTGCCGAGGTCCCACCGGCTCCACCAGAGGTAGGGCAGGGACACCGAGGCCTCCGGGATCACGAAGCCCGCGGCGCGGACCATGGCGAGGTACTCTTCCGCGCTGCGTTGAACCTCCATGGGATGGCGGAAGAAGAGCCGGATCATCCAGGAGCGGATGTACTTGCGGGTGGATTCCGCCATCAGGAAGAGGCCGCCGGGGCGCAGCACGCGGAAGCACTCCGCCAGCGCGGCCTCCTGCTCCACGATGTGGTGGAGGGTCTGGTGGCAGAAGACCAGGTCCACCGAGGCGTCCGGGAGGCCCGTGGCGTGCGCGCCCGCCACGCGCAGGTCCGTTTCGCACTTCAGGTCCGCGGCGAACGGCGCGGCCCAGCCAGGCATGCGGGGATCCGCGTCCACGCCGACGATGCGCTCAGGCCTGAACCGTTCGGCCAGCAGGCAGAGGGAGCGGCCATGGCCGCAGCCCAGATCCAGCACGACCGGGAAGGTCGCGCGATCCTCCGGGATGAAGCGCTGGAGATCGTCCAGGGCCACGGTGAGGACATGGGTGTACCAGGTGTCCGTGGCGAGGAAGCGGGTGCCGAGGGCGCTCTCTTTGACGAAGGCCGCCGCCGCACTCATTGCTTCGTCCGCCATGCGCTCCCCGTTCTGACCGGAAGGCCGGATTCTATCAGCGGTCCCTCAGGGTTCTGCGTCGCCGGCCAGAAACGCGCGCACCCGGCGCCTGGGTTCCGGGTCCGCGAAGGCTTCGGCGAAGGCCGCGCGCTCCCAGGCCAAGGCCGGGCTCCGGGCCAGTCCCGCCTGGGCCCCCTGGAGCCTTGACAGCAAGGCAAGGGCCCTCGGATCCGCTTCCGGGGAAGGGGCTGGGCCAGTATCCTGGGCGCGATCGCCGGTCGAGTTGTCCATCAAGTCCATCCAGGGGGATTCCATGGCCAAGGCCCACGCCACGAGCGGTCCGGACATTCTGCGTCTGGACCAGACCAAAGTCAGCGACTACTTCGGCTGCGACACCTTCGGGGAACGCGCCATGAAGGAGCGGCTGCCCAAGGAGATCCTCAAGGCCTTCCGCCAGGCCATCAAGAAGGGCGAGACCCTGCCGCCCGAAGTGGCCCACGGCGTGGCCCAGGCCATGAAGGACTGGGCCATGGAGAAGGGCGCGACCCATTTCACCCACTGGTTCCTGCCCATGACGGGCGCCACGGCGGAGAAGCACGACGCCTTCATCACCTGGGACGAGGAGCCCGGCGCCGTCATTGAGCGCTTCAGCGGCGGCCAGCTCATCCAGGGCGAGCCCGACGCCTCCAGCTTCCCCTCCGGCGGCCTGCGCGCCACCTTCGAGGCGCGGGGCTACACGGCCTGGGATCCGGCGAGCCCGGCCTTCATCATGGAAGGGCCGCTGGGCAAGACGCTCTGCATCCCCACGGCCTTCGTGGGCTATCACGGCGAGGCGCTGGACCACAAAGTGCCGCTCCTGCGTTCCATGGAGATCGTGAGCAAGGCCGCCTTGGAGGCGCTCTCGCACTTCGGGATCGCGGCACAGAGCGTCGTGGCCCAGTGCGGCCCGGAGCAGGAGTACTTCCTGGTGGATCTGGACCTCGCCAAGGAGCGCCCCGACCTCCTGTTCGCCAGCCGGACCCTGCAGGGCGCGCGCCCGCCCAAGGGCCAGGAGCTGGAGGACCACTACTTCGGCTCCATCAAGGAGCGCGTGCTGGGCTTCATGCAGGACCTGGAGCTGGAGTGCTTCAAGCTGGGCGTCCCGGCCAAGACGCGCCACAACGAGGTCGCGCCGAACCAGTTCGAGATCGCGCCCATCTACGAGCCCGCGAACCTCGCGAGCGACCACAACCAGCTCCTCATGGAGCTGATGAAGACCGTCGCGGAGCGCCACGGGATGATGGTCCTGCTCCACGAGAAGCCCTTCGCCGGCGTGAACGGCAGCGGCAAGCACTGCAATTGGAGCCTGGCCACCGACGAGGGCATGAACCTCCTCGAGCCCGGCAAGACGCCCGAGCAGAACCTCAGCTTCCTCTACTTCCTGGCGGCGACGCTCAAGGCCATCCACCGCCACGGCGGCCTGCTCCGCGCCGCCATCGCCTCCGCAGGGAACGACCACCGCCTCGGCGCCAACGAGGCGCCGCC
>DATJFC010000275.1:0-4041 GCA_035495995.1 Holophagaceae bacterium | reverse complement strand
GATAGACGCCGTGATGGCGCACCAGCGCGAGCACGCGATGGATGAGCTCGTGCGGCGCCTTGAGGCGGCGCAGGATCGCTTCCGCGATCTGCAAGGAGACGGCTTCGTGGCCGTAGAAGTGGACCTCGCCCTTCTCCTGGCTCCGCGTGGGCGGCTTGCCCACATCGTGCAACAGCGCCGCCCAGCGCTGGGCGGCCTCGCGGGGGGCGAGGGCGAGCACGCCGAGGGTGTGCTCCCACACCGGGAAGCGGTGGTGGCGGTTCTGCCCGCATCCGATCATGGGCCGCAGCTCGGGCATCCAGAGGTCCATCAGCCCGCAGTCCGCGAGGAGCTGCATGCCCTTGCGCGCGTGGGCGCCCGCGAGGAGTTTCTGCATCTCCTGGAAGACGCGCTCCACGGCGACCTGCTTCGCCACCTCCAGCCGTTGGGGTATCGCGGCGAGGGTCGCGTCCTCCACCGCGAAGCCGAGCTGCGCGGCGAAGCGGCAGGCGCGCAGGGGCCGCAGGCCGTCCTCCTGGAACCGCTGCATGGGATCGCCGACGGCGCGGATGAGGCCCGCCTCGAGGTCGCGCCGCCCGCCGAAGGGGTCGGTCACTTCGCCGCCCTCCAGCGGCAGCGCCATGGCGTTGATCGTGAAGTCCCGCCGCGCGAGGTCCTCCTCCAGCGTGACGCCGAGCTTCACGGAATCCGGACGGCGCCCGTCGCGGTAGTCGCCATCGCTGCGGAAGGTGGTGATCTCGAAGGGCTCCGCTCCGACCACCACCGTCACCGTGCCGTGCTGCAGGCCCGTCGGGAAGACCTTGAGCCCCGCCCGCTTCGCGCGCTGCATCACGGCCTCGGGCAGCAGGTCCGTGGCCAGGTCCCAGTCCGCGTGGGACCGGCCCAGCAGCTCGTCCCGCACGGCGCCGCCGACGACGACGAGATGCTTCGCGCCAAGGGCCGCGCCGAGCGTCCGCAGGGACGGGTTCACGGCGCGCCTTCGGCGAGCTTGCGCAGGGCTTCACCCTCCACGCGGCAGGTGAGCCACTCCTCCATCACCTGTGCGCCCATGGCCTTGTAGAACTCGATGCTGGGCGTGTTCCAGTCGAGCACCTGCCACACATAGCGCGTGCAGCCCTCGCGCAGGGCGATGGCGGCCAGGTGCTGGAGCAGGGACTTGCCGATGCCCTTGCCGCGCAGGGCGGGCCGCACCCAGAGGTCCTCCAGGTAGAGGCCCGGCTTGCCTTCCCAAGAAGAGAAATTGAAGTACCAGAACGCGAAGCCCGCGGGCTCGCCGTCCCACTCCGCCATCTCCGCGTGCATGATCGGGTGCGCGCCGAAGACGTGCTTGGCGATGTCGGCCTCCGACGCCACGGCCTTCTCCGGCGCCCGCTCGTAGTCCGCCAGCTCGGCGATGTAGGCGCGGATGAGGGCGTTGTCGGCGGGAACTGCGGCACGGATCGTCAGCATGGACCCATTTCACCACGGAGACGCGGAGGACACGGAGCGGTTGTGGCTGGCTTTTCTCTGGGACTCCGCCGCTCCGTGGTGAAATAAGCCCCATGGACCAGTCCACGGCCCTGCGCCTCCACGAGACCATGCTGCTCACCCGCGTCACGGAGGAGCGGCTGGTGCTGCTCTACCGCCAGGGCGCGACGCTGGGCAGCGTCTACCGCTCGCTGGGCCAGGAGGCCACGGCCTGCGCGACGGCCCTAGCGCTGGGGCCTGAAGACATGATCGCGCCCCTCATCCGCAATCTCGGCTCCATGCTCGCGCGGGGCGTGACGCCGGAGGAGATGTTCCTCCAATACCTCGGCCGGGCGACGGGACCCACCGGCGGGCGGGAGCACAACAACCACTTCGGCGCCGTCGCGCGCGGCCTCGTCGCGCCCACCTCCATGCTCGGCGCGCTCATCCCCGTCATGGCCGGCGTGGCGCTCAGCTTCGCGCAGACGGGCCAGCCCAGAGTGGCCATGACCTGGATCGGCGATGGCGGCAGCTCCACGGGCGCCTTCTACGAAGGCCTCAATTTCGCCGTCGTGCAGCGTCTGCCCCTCATCGTCGTGGGCGAGTCCAACGGCTACGCCTACTCGACGCCGCCCGAGAAGCAGATGAAGGGGAGGCTGGCAGACCGCGGCCAGGGCGCGTTCACGATGGAGGTGGACGGCAACGACGCCGCGGCGGTCTTCGAGGCCGCCGCCGAGGCGAGGGCGCGCTGCCTGCGGGGCGAAGGCCCCGTCTTCCTCGTCTGCGAGACCTTCCGCATGAAGGGCCACGCGGAGCACGATGACCAGCGCTATGTGGACAAGGCCCTGCTCGAGGCCTGGGCCGCGAAGGATCCCCTGCCCCGCTTCGAGGCCTGGATGAAGGACAGGGGCTGGACCCCCGAACCGGGCCTCCGCGCGCGGCTGGAGCGCGAGACCTCGGCCATGGCGGACCGGGCCCTCGCCGGGCCCTGGCCGGATCCGGCGACGCTGCGGGTCGGCGTCTACGCCTCCAGCGGGCCGGGGGAGCCCTGATGGAGCCGATCCTCGTCACGGACGGCGTCCGCATCCCCGGCGACGCGATCCAGTTCAAGGCGGCCCGCAGCGGCGGACCGGGCGGCCAGAACGTGAACAAGGTGGCCAGCAAGGTGGAGCTGCGCATCGACCTCGCGCGCATCGAAGGCCTCAACGAAGGCGCCCTCGCGCGCCTGCGCCACGCCCTGCGCAACCGCCTCGACGCGGACGGGCTCTGGCTCCTCACGAGCGACCGCGGCCGCGACCAGCGCTTCAACCTCGAGGACGCCCGCGAGAAGGCCGCGGACGCGGTGCGCGCCTGCCTCACGCCGCCCAAGGCCCGCGTGAAGAGCCGCCCCACCCGCGCCAGCAAAGAGCGGCGCCTGGAGTCGAAGAAGCGGACCGCCGATGTGAAGCGGGGACGCCGGGGCGGCTTCGACTGAGGTAGCCTGGGCCATCCTCCGGAGACCGCCCATGACCGCGACCGAGCCCCAGTCCTACAAGAACCACCGCCGTTTCGACCTGTCCTACCATGTCGTGCTCGCGCTGATCCTGGCGGTGAACCTCGTCTACACGATCGTCCTGGTCGTCCATGACCACGGCTTCGCCGGCATCTGGCGCCTGGTGATGGCGCTGGCCTTCCTCCTCATCTTCCTCAAGCTCCGGACCTATCCGCTCAAGGCCCAGGACCGCATCATCCGACTGGAGGAGCGCCTGCGCCTGGAGGCCCTGCTGCCCGCGGACCTGAAGGCGCGCATCGGCGAGCTGCGCCCCTCCCAACTCGTGGGCCTTCGCTTCGCCTCCGACGGCGAGATCGCGGACCGGGTGCGCGAAGCCCTGGACGAGAAGCTCGGCAACGAGCAAATCAAGAAGCGCGTCCAGACCTGGCGCGCGGACGAGTTCCGCGTCTGAGCGGTCCCATCCGGAAGCAAAGGGCCCCTCGCGGGGCCCTTTGCTTTCAGGGCTCCGATGCCGGGAGCACCTGTTTGTAATCCGGGTTGGCCGGCCGCTTGAAGGCGGGCTGCGGGTTCTTCGCCAGCTGGTCCAGGGCCTCCTGAACGGCCCGCTCCAGCTGCGGATCGCGACCTTGCCGAGTCAGGGCCGGATCCTGCTCCACCTCGATGTCCGGCGCGATGCCGATGTTCTCCACCTCCCACTCGCCCTTGATCCCGTAGAGGGCCCAGCGTGGCGCGGTGACGGTGCCGCCATCCATCAGGGGCGGATAGCCGCCGATGCCGACGAGGCCGCCCCAGGTGCGCACGCCCACGAGCGTCCCCACGGCGTTCTTCTTGAAGAGCCAGGGCAGCGCGTCGCCGCCGGATCCGGACATCTGGTTGATGATCATCACCTTGGGGCCGAAGATCGCCTGGGCCGGCTCCACCACGTCCTCCCCTTCGCGGGACGCATTGGCCATCTGGGGCGTGCGCTTGAGCTGTTCGATGATGTAGTCGGCGATGTCGCCGCCGTGGTTGAAGCGCTCGTCCAGGATGGCCGCCTCCTTGCCGACCTGCGAGAAGAAGTAGCGGTTGAAGTTCGCGAACCCGCCCGCGAACGTGTCCGGGAT
>DATJFC010000274.1:0-2044 GCA_035495995.1 Holophagaceae bacterium | reverse complement strand
TGGGGCCGCTGCCCAGGACGATGGCCTTCTTCCGGTCCGTGGGCGCGGCCTCGCTTGCGTCCACATAGCGCGCCTGCGGCGCGCTACCCTCCGGGCGGAGCTCCGCTCCGTGGGCCTCCGCTGGCGCTCCGGCCTCCCACGTCCCGTAGAGATAGGGCGTCTCGGCGAAGAACTCCCCCGCGCAGGTGTCGATGCGTTTGAAGGCGGGCCGGAGGCCGGAGCCTTCCCGCCGCTGCTGGGCCTCCAGCTCCGTCGCGCCGCAGAAGGCGGCGATCTGGACATCCGCGAAGCCCGCGCGCTTGGCGCGCTCCAGCAATTCCTCCGGCAGGCGGTCGATGCTGAAGCCGCGCAGGCGGCCTTCCAGCACCACGATCTCCTCGATCTCGCGGAGGAACCAGGCGGTGATCTTCGTGAGGCGGTGGAGCTCCTCGACGCTGTGGCCGGCCTTGAGCGCGTGGTAGAGCCAGAAGATGCGCTGCGGACCAGGGATGAGCAGCCGCTCCCGCAGGCGCGCCATATCCAGCTTGCCTTCCATGGAACCCGCGAGCCCCGTGTGGCCTTCTTCCAGCGAGCGCACGGCCTTCTGCAGCGCCTCCTGGAAGGAGCGTCCGATGGCCATGACCTCGCCCACGCTCTTCATCTGCGTGCCCAGCACGGCGTCGGCTTGAGGGAACTTCTCGAAGGTGAAGCGGGGGATCTTGACGACGATGTAGTCGAGCACCGGCTCGAAGGCGGCCTTGGTCTTTCGCGTGATGGCGTTGGGCAGCTCCCAGAGCCGGTAGCCCAGGGCCAGCTTCGTGGCCACCCAGGCGATGGGGAAGCCCGTGGCCTTGGACGCGAGCGCGGAGGAGCGCGACACCCGCGGGTTCATCTCGATGACGATGATGCGGGCCGTCTCGGGGTCCAGGGCGAACTGGATGTTGGATCCGCCGGTCTCCACGCCCACGCCGCGGATCACCGCGATGGCCGCGTCGCGCATGCGCTGGTACTCGGGATCCGTGAGCGTCAGCGCGGGCGCGACGGTGATGCTGTCGCCCGTGTGGACGCCCATGGGGTCGATGTTCTCGATGGAGCAGATGACCTCGACATTGTCATCCAGGTCCCGCACCACCTCGAGCTCGAACTCCTTCCAGCCGAGGATGCTCTCCTCGATGAGCAGCTGCTTCGTCGGCGAGAGGTCCAGGCCGCGCTGGCAGATGGTGTCGAACTCCTCGATGTTGTAGGCGATGCCGCCGCCGCTGCCGCCCAGCGTGAAGCTGGGGCGGATGATGGCCGGGAAGCCCGTCACCTTCAGCAGCTCGCGGGCCTCGTCGAGGCTGTGGGCGAAGCCGCCGCGGCAGGTCTCCAGGCCCAGCTCGTCCATGAGCGCCTTGAAGGCCTGGCGGTCCTCGCCTTTGTTGATGGCCTCCGGCTGCGCGCCGATGAGCTGGACCTTGTGCTTGGCCAGCAGGCCCGCGTGGTGCGCGTCCATGGCGAGGTTCAGCGCCGTCTGCCCGCCGACCGTGGGGAGGATGGCGTCGGGCTTCTCGATCTCCAGGATCTTCTCCAGGACGGCGAGCGTCATGGGCTCGATGTAGGTGGCGTCCGCCCGGCCTGGGTCCGTCATGATCGAGGCCGGGTTGGAGTTGAGCAGGATGGTGCGGATGCCCTCCTCCCGCAGGGCCTTCAGCGCCTGGGTGCCGGAGTAGTCGAACTCGCAGGCCTGCCCGATCTGGATGGGGCCGGAGCCGAGGACGAGGACGCTGTGGAGGTCGGTGCGCTTAGGCATGGAAGACCTCCATCATCGTCACGAACTTCCCGAAGGCGCTCCGCGCGTCATGGGGCCCCGGCGATGCTTCTGGATGATGTTGCAGCGAGAAGATGGGCAGCTTGGCGTGGCGCAGGCCTTCCACCGTGCCGTCGCTGAGATGCTTGTGCGTCACCCGGATCTCCGGCGGCAGGCTCGCCTCGTCCACCGCGAAGCCGTGGTTCTGGGCCGTGATCTCGATGCGGCCCGTCTCCAGGTCATGCACCGGCTGGTTGGCGCCGCGGTGACCGAACTTCA
>DATJFC010000273.1:0-2652 GCA_035495995.1 Holophagaceae bacterium | reverse complement strand
CGCCTGGGGCTCGCCGTTCCAGATGAGCGAAAGGACCCCGTCCCGCCGGAGGATCTCCACTTCGTGCTGTTCCTTGCCGAGGATGAGCGTGCGCTTCATTCGAGTTCCAATCTCAAAGGCGGTTGAACCTGCCCCAATGCTTCCACGCATCGGGTTTGCCGTCGGAGCCCGCCGGTTGCGCGGCGCGGCGCTCCTCGGCGTCCATCTCCTGGATCAGAGCCGCGGCCACGGCGAACTGGAGACTGGGGCCCTGCTCCTTCTTCTTCCAGAAGGGTTTGTCCAGCATGCCCGTGTGCAACGCGCCTTCGCGGAAGGGGCCATGCTGCATCAGCACTTCGTGGAAGGCGATGTTGTGGCGGATGCCGCCGATGCGGTACTCGCCCAGCGCGGCGCGCATGCGGTCGATGGCCTCGATGCGCGTGGGGCCCCAGGTCGAGAGCTTCGAGATCATGGGGTCGTAGAACATGGGCACCTCGGCGCCCTCGTAGACGCCGCTGTCGTCGCGCACATTGCGGCCAGAAGGCGTGCGGAGGAAGGTGATCCTGCCGGGGCTGGGCATGAAGTTCTTGTCCGGGTCCTCGGCGTAGACGCGGCACTCCATGGCCCACCCGTTGAGCGGGATCTCCTCCTGCGTCATGGGCAGCTTCTCGCCGCGGGCCACGAGGATCTGCCACTTCACCAGGTCCAGCCCCGTGATCCATTCGGTGACGGGATGCTCCACCTGCAGGCGGGTGTTCATCTCCAGGAAGTAGAAGTTGCGGTCCGCGTCCGCCAGGAACTCCACGGTGCCCGCGCCGACATAGTTCACGGCCCGGGCCACCTTTAGAGCAGCTTCGCCCATGGCCTTGCGCATCTCCGGGGTCACATGGGGCGAGGGCGCCTCCTCGATGACCTTCTGGTGGCGGCGCTGCACGGAGCACTCGCGCTCCCACAGATAGACGTGGTTGCCGTGCTGGTCGCTGAATATCTGGATCTCGATGTGGCGCGGCTGGACGATGGCCTTCTCCACGTAGACGCTGTCGTCGCCGAAGGAGCTGAGGGCCTCGCCCCGCGCCCGGGCCAGCGAGGAGGTGAAGTCCTCGGGCTTCGTCACCAGGCGCATGCCCTTGCCGCCGCCGCCCATGGCCGCTTTGAGCATCACGGGGAAGCCCATCTTCTGGGACTCCACCAGCAGCTCCTCGTCGCTCATGGTCTTCTGGATGCCGGGCACCACGGGGCAGCCCGCGGCGATGGCCACTTCGCGAGCGGCGGTCTTGGAGCCCATGCTCACGATGGCTTCGGGGTTGGGGCCGATGAAGGTGATGCCTTCGGCCTTGAAACGCTTGGCGGCCTCGGCGTTCTCGCTGAGGAAGCCGTAGCCCGGATGCACCGCGTCCGCGCCGCTCTGCTTGCAGACCGCCATGATCTTGTCGACGACGAGGTAGCTCTCCCTCGCCGCCGCGGGCCCGATGCAGTAGGCCTCGTCCGCCATGCGCACATGCAGCGCCCCGCGGTCGGCTTCGGAATACACCGCCACGGTGGGGATTCCCATCTCCCGGCAGGTGCGGATGACGCGGCAGGCGATTTCCCCGCGGTTCGCGATCAGGACTTTGGTGACGGGCATGGGGCTTCCTGCGGGCAGAATGGGTTGGTGCGAATCCCCAGTCTAGCCACGCCTTCCGCGCTCATCCTCCTGGCGGTCTGCGGCTGCGCCCGCAAGGGCGACCCCGTGCCGGTGCCGTCTGCTCCGCCCAAGGCGCCGGTCGCGGTCTGGGCCTCTTTGCGGCGCCTGGACATCACCCTCCCCTCGCAGGATGTGAAGGGAGACGCCCTGCGCGGCCTCGATGCCGTGCGCATCCTCTACCTGCCGCTCGGTCTCGCGAGACCCACCGCCCAGGATGTCTTCGCGCGGGGCGAAGTGGTCTTCGAACGGCAGCGCCCGGGGCTGCAGGATCCCGGCGGCACCATGACTCTGGATTTGAAGAGTCTTCAAAAACCCGCAGGTTGGATCGTCGCCGTCGTTGTGAGGGCCGGGCAGGTGCCCAGCGGTCCCAGTGATGTGCTGCCCTGGATGGATCCGGCCATCCAATAGCCTCTTAACAATTTTTAACATCTTGGCTTGGAACAAAAATCCTACCCTGGCATATCAGCCGGGAAATCTGGCGTTGGAGGTGCTGGCTCATGTTTTATAAACGATTGACTCCATTTGCCATGGTCCTCGTCTCCGGCAGCCTCGCCGCCTCAGGCCGCCCGGCCCTGGCCCCGGCTCAGCTGAGCACCCTGAAGGCCCAGCAACCGGCCCGTGAGGCTTTGGCGCTTGAGCGTCTGAACGGCGCCCGCGCCGTCATGGGGCTGACCGCGGAAAATGCCTTCGAATCCCGCCGCGTCAGCACCGATGCCTTCGGCACCCTGCATGTGCATGTCCACCAGACCTACCGTGGCGTTCCAGTGTGGGGGGGCGACGCCATCCTGCATTTGGACGCGGAGAATGCCTCGCTACCTACCACGGACAAGCTCGTTCGCGGTCTCAGCCTGGCGGTGAGCCCGGCCCTGGAGGCCTCCGAAGCCTTGGCCATCGCCCAGCGGGACATGAAACCCAAAGGCGCCCTCGCCTACGCGCCCTCGTCCGAGCTCGTCGGCGTGCCGCGCTTCGTCCGCTCTCTGCCTGCCGGC
>DATJFC010000272.1:0-14961 GCA_035495995.1 Holophagaceae bacterium | reverse complement strand
AGGGCGAGGGGCGAAGCCCCGAGTCAGGCCCACCGCCGCTGGCTTGAAGGAATGGGCGGGCGGCGAAAGGCTGTCTCAGGGCCGCGGACCCTGTCATGCTCCGGGCCAGATATCCCCAACTTCTGAGAGGTGCGCCATGTCCATGGACGCCAAGGCTGCGCGGACCGGACGGCCGATCTATGCCGCGATGGGGGTGCTGGCCCTCTTCATCGTCTTCGCGGGATTCTTCAGGACCTTCTACCTGAAGGGATGGTTCGCCCAGGAACCGCTGTCCGTCCTCGTCTGGGCCCATGGCCTGGTCATGAGCTCCTGGTTCAGCCTGTTCTTCATCCAGACCTGGCTCGTGGCCAGCCACCGGGTGGATGTCCATCGCAAGCTGGGCATGGCCGGGGCCGGCGTCGCGGCCTTGGTGCTCCTCATCGGCTTCCCCACCGCGGTCATCGCCACGCGGCTCGGCCACGTGCCGCCTGGGGCTCCACCCATCCCCTTCCTCACCATCCCCCTCTTCGAGCTGCTGGTGTTCGCCACGCTCATCGGGCTTGGCCTCGCGCTGCGCCGCCGCCCGGACACCCACCGCCGCCTCATGCTGATGGGCACCTTGGGCGTCCTGCCCGCGGCGCTCTTCCGCGTCCCGCTGGGCTTCATCCAGCGCGGCGGAGTGCCGGTGGTCTTCGGCATCACGGATGCCATCCTCCTGGTCTGCCTGCTCTACGACACGATCCGGCACCGCCGCCTCCACCCGGCCATGGGATGGTCCTTCCTCTTCGTGGCCGCCACCCACCCCTTCCGGCTCTGGCTGAGCGGCACTGAAGCGTGGCACCGCTTCGCGACCTGGCTCATCAGCTGAGGTAGCCCAAGGCCCGCCCGCCTTCAGTGGCAGCCGCAGCCGCCGTCGAAATCCTCGCGGGCCGCCGCCTTCCGCATCGCCCAGCCTTCCTTCGCGATGAGGGCCGAGAGGGCCAGCGCCGCGGCCGCGTCCACCCACCAGAGGCGGGGACGGACCAGGAAGACCAGACTTCCGGCGAAGAGGATGGACGACAGCTGGATGCAGGCGAGGGAACACGCGGCGTCGCCTTCCAGCGCCCGGCTGTCGAGGGCCGTGGCCGCCGCCCGCTTGCCGCGCCAGAGGAAGACCATGAAGCCCAGGCTCAGCGCGGAGACGATGAGGGCGGGCAAGGTCGTCTCCGGATGGCGGCGGCCCGCGAGCTGGAGGAGCGAGCCGCCCGCGATGCCCGCGGCCAGCGCCAGGAAGAGGAGTCCGATGCGCCGGGTGGCTTTCCGTTCCCGCGTCAGCGCTTCGCACCCGTCTCCGCCCCGCAGCCGCCAAAGCACCAGCAGCGCGGAGAAGACCTCGATGAAGCTGTCGGCGCCGAACCCGAAGAGGGCCAGGGAACCGTCCGACCATCCGAAGCCCATGGAGACCAACCCCTCGGCGAGGTTGTAGAGGACGGTCACCACCGCCAGCGCTTTCGCGTAGCGGGTCCAGGCTTCGCGCGGCGCTCCGTGGGCGGGCATGCGCATCTCCTCAGCTCCCCAGCCTCAAGTACACCACCATCCCCAGCGGATGCCGGGTGCCGTAGCGCGCGGCGGCGAGATCGGCGGGCACTTCATTCACGGTGAGACGGCCCCCGAGCCCGAGGCGGAAGGGCCCCAGGTCCCTCAAGGTCCGCTGGTAGCCGAGGCTCAGGGCGCTCACCGGGAAGACGCGTTCCGCGAGCGCGGGATCGCCGAGCGCGAGGTCCCCGCCCGTCTTCTGCGTCCACTCCAGGCGGCCGAAGAAGGCCTGCGACCCGAAGTCCCAGGTGGCCTCGCCGAAGACGGCGTCCGACGCGGCTTCGCCGGGATGCCGGTTGCGGCCCGCGCCCGCGGTCCAGAGCAGCTGGCCGTTCCCGGCCTCGCCCGCGTAGCTGGCGGAGGCGGTGGCGCGGAGCTCCGGCACGCCCGGCTCCAGCGCTTCCGGGCTCGCAAGGCGGCCGTAGGAGGTCTGGAAGCTCCAATGCTCGTCGGGATTGAAACTGAGCCGCGCCGAGGACGAATCGAGAGAGGCGAAGTCGAAGTTCGTCCGCACCTCGTCAGGCTCCCGCCCGTTGAAGCGCGACACTTCCAGCTTCCACCGCTCGGTGAAGAGCGCGCCGGTGACGACGCCGAAGCTCACGTGGGTCGAATCGACCCAGTGATGGCCCAGCGCCGCCATGGGGTCGAAGGCCGCGCTGCCCCGGTGGGGGAAGGCGACGGGGCCCAGCGCGGGCTCGCCGGAGGGCGCGACATAGAGCTCGCTCGCCAGGTGGTCCGCCAGCGCGTGCGTCCAGGCGGCGGAAACCTCCATGAAGAGATCGTGGGGGTGCTGCGCGTCGTGCAGCGGCTTCCCGCCGTAGGTCTCGCCATTCTGCAGCAGGAGCGGATAGCCGCGCTTGGGGACCGTGAAGGGTTCGGGGCTGAGCATCACGCGGAACTCCAGCCGGTCGCGGTCCCAATCCCGCCGCGCCATGCCCATGACCCAGCCGATGCCGAAGGCCGCGTCGCCCGCCGGTTCCGCCTGCCAGTCCTGCACCGCGAAGAGGGCGCCGTGGCCCATGAGCATCCAATCGCCCGCCATCGCGTGGAAGCCGTGATGGCCCACGGCGTCGGGCTGCCAGGCGGTGCCCGAAGGCTCCCTGGACATGGGCAGGTCCATCACGGGCGCGTCCTGCGCGCGGAGAGGGGAAAGGGCCAACAGGCCCGCGGCCAGCAAGGTGCGGATCGTCATCGGAAACTCCATGAGGTGGTTGAAGGGGCCCAGGAAGCGCGGCGCGCTTCAGGTCCTCCAACACCTCAGGAGCGCCTGCCGCCGATGAGATCCCGGCGCGCGAGCCCACGGAGCCGGGCTGGGCGTGGCGCGGTCCGCCTCGATCGCTTCAGCCCGCCGCGGCGCGGGTTCGGCCGCGCGCGCTCGCGCGGGTTGCGCGCGGGCCGGCAGCACGCAGGCGGATGCGGGCGCCTGGCAGGCCCTTCCGGGTGCTGGCGCCGGCGGGCAGGGGCAGCTGCCCATCGCCATGCCGCAGCAGCCATGGGCGCGCGGCGCGGGGCGCAGGCCCGTCCCCGCGATCAGCAGAGCGCAGGCGAGCAGGGCATGGAGCAGGCGCCGCATGATTTCAGCTTACCTTCCGAAGGCGCAGGGCGTTCAGCACCACGGTCACGGAACTGAGGCCCATGGCCGCCCCCGCGAGCATGGGCCCGCCGAAGCGCTCCAACTGGCCCGTGGCCGCGAGGGGCACGAGGAGCAGGTTGTAGCCGAAGGCCCAGGCGAGGTTCTCCGCGATGATCCGGCGCGTCCTGGCGGCGAGGGCCATCCCCTTCTTCAGTGGATCGAAGCCGCCCCGCAGGAGGTTCAGCGGCGCGCTGGCCTGGGTCGCTTCGAGGCCCGGGAGCGAGAGGCCCGCATCCGCCTGCGCGAGCGCGGGGGCGTCGTTGACGCCATCGCCGAGGAAGCCCACCACCCGGCCTTCGGCCTGCATCGCCCGGATGCGCGCCTGCTTGCCCTCGGGACTGAGCCCGCCTTCCGCCTCATCCAGCCCGAGCGCCGCAGCCACCGCCGCGACCGCCTCGGCGCGATCACCGCTGAGGAGGTGGAGGCGCAGCCCCTTGGCCTTCAGCTCCGCCACCAGCGCGGGCGTCTCCGGCCGCAGGGCGTCCGCGAGGCGGAAGACCGCGAGCAGGCGGCCCTCGCCCGCGAGGCCGATGGCCGTGCCCTCGAGCGGCAGCGCGCCGAGGTCGAGCCCCAGGAAGGCCGCGTTCCCGAGGCGCAAGGCGCGCCCCTCGACGGCGCCGCTCACGCCGCCGCCGGGGTGGGCGCGGAACCCTTCCACGGGCGGGAGCGTCAGGCCCTCGGCCGCGCGCAGCATGCCCTTCGCGAGGGGATGCTCGGAACCCCGCTCCAGCGCGGCGGCGAGGCGCAGCGCGTCCGGCTCGCCCGCGGACGCCGTCTCCACCAAGGCGGGCCGCCCTTCCGTCAGCGTGCCCGTCTTGTCGAAGACGAGGTCCGTGAGCCCCGCGAGGCGCTGGAAGGCGGCCGCATCTCGCACGAGGAGCCCGTTGCGCGCCGCCGTGCCCAGGGCGGTGCTGAGCGCGACGGGGGTCGCGAGGCCCAGCGCGCAGGGGCAGGCGATGACGAGGGTGGTGACGGCCGGACGCCAGGCTTCGGCGAGCTGCCCTGTGCCGATCCACCACCCCGCGAGCGTGAGGACCGCGACGGCGAGGATGGCGGGCACGAAGACGGCGCTCACGCGATCCGCCAGGTCCTGCAATGGCGCGCGGGACCGCTGGGCTTCCGCGACCTGATCGGCGAGCCGCGCGAGCCAGGTCGACCGGGACGCGGCCCGGATCTCCAGGTCGAGCGCGCCTCCGTGGACGAGCGCGCCCGCGATGACGGCGTCGCCGGGCCCCTTCGGCACGGGCAGCGGTTCGCCGGTGAGCAGGGCTTCTTCGACATCCGCATGGCCCGAGAGGACGACACCGTCGGCGGGAATGGCCATGCCCGGCTTCACGCGCACGCGGTCGCCCGCGCGCAGGTCCGCGGCGGGAACTTCGGCCTCCTGCCCGGCTTCAAGGCGCAGCGCCGTGGCCGGCGCGAGCTTCAACAGCGATTCGAGGCTCGAGGCCGCGCGGCCCTTCATGCGGGCCTCCAGCCACTTGCCGAGGAGCAGGAAGGCCACGAGGGCCGCCGCCGTCTCGAAGGTCAGGTGCGGGCTGCCGCGCAGCGCCTCGGCCATCGCGAACCCCCAGGAAGCGCCGGCGCCCAGGGCCACGAGCGTGTCCATGCTGGATTCCAGATGGCGCGCCTGCCGGGCGGCGCGGAGGAAGAAGCCCGAGCCCGCGCCGAAGGCCGCGAGGCCCGACAGCGCGGCCTGCAGGCGCCAATCGAGGCGCGGCGCGCCGGGGATCATGCCGATGAGCAGAGGGGCCGCGAGCGCCCACGCGGCGAGGGCGCGCCATCCGAGGCGCGCGGCCTCGTCCACCGGCGCGCCCTCGAGGCGCAGCGTGTAGCCTTGCCCCTTCAGCGCCTCGGCCATCGTCTGCGGCGAGACGCCCTCGAAGGAGACCGTCGCTTCGTTGAGGGCGAGGTTCACGGCGGCCTCCGACACGCCCGGCACCCGCTTCAAGGCGCGCTCCACGCGCCGCACGCAGGACGCGCAGGTCATGCCTTCGACAGGAAAGGTCCGGGTCTCCATGGCGTCACCGGTACTTGAGCAGTTCCATCAGCTCGTCCACCATCCGCGCCTCGTCGCCCCGCCCCGCGGCGGTCGCCACATGGTGGGTGAGGTGGCTCTTGAGGACGAGGCCGCCGACGCGGTCGAGAGCCCCTTCCACGGCCTTCAGCTGCTTGAGCACATCCACGCAGTAGACGCCCTCGTCGTCGAGCATGCGGAGGATGCCTTCCACATGCCCGCGCACGGAGGCGAGGCGTTTCTTCGCGTCAGCGCGCACCGCCGGATCGAGATGCAGGCCGTGGCCCTGATGGGCCCCCTTCACGGCAGCACCTCGGCCTTGTAGCCTTCCTCCGCCACGGCGGCGAGGAGCGCGGCCGGATCCGGCGCGCCCTCCACCCGCGCGGAGCCGGTCCTGAGGTCCACTTCCGCCGCCTTCACGCCGGGCACGCCCTTGAGCGCGCCCGTCACCGCGCGGACGCAGTGGCCGCAGGTCATGCCCGTGATCTTGAGGTTCACCATGGAGGCTCCATCATATCCCACCCCAGGTGGGGTGGATTACCAATGTGAACCCGCCGGCGCCCTCCGTCAACCCCCGTGTCATCCTGGAAACCGAGGCGTGATCTTGGACACAGTGGACATCCTCATCATCGGGGGCGGCATCGCCGGGCTGGCCACGGCGAGCGCGCTGGCGGCCGGCGGGAAGTCCATCGCCCTGCTGGACCGGGAGATCGTCCCCGGCTTCTACGCTTCGGGGCACAACGCGGGCATCGCGCGGACGCTGACGGGCCGCATCGAACATTCCCGCCTCGCGCTGGAAGGCCGCGGGCTTCTAGCGGAGCAAGGCCTGCTGACGGCCACGGGCGGCCTGCTCCTCGCCATGGATCCGGCGAAGCTCGACCCGCTCGAAGCCGAGGCCGCGGCCCTCGCCATCGGAACCCGCCGCGGAGATGGCGCCGGGGAGCCGGGCCTGCGGGCCTCCGCCCACCTGCGCGTCCCTGGCGATGGCGTCATCGACATCCACGGGCTCCTGGGCGTCTGCGCGCGGTGGGCGCGCGCAGCCGGCGTGGCCCTGCACTACGGCTCGGAGGTCAAGGGGATCCGCGCGGACGAGGCGGGGTTCACCGTCGAAACCGCGGACCGCGCCTTCCGCTCGACCACGCTCGTGAACGCCGCGGGCGCCTGGGCCTCGGAAGTGGGCCGCATGGCGGGCGGGCTCGACCTGCCCTTCAAGGCGCTGCGGCGCCACCTGGCCTGGAGCGACCAGCCCTGTCCCGCGGGCCCCTGGACCTGGTGGGTGGACCGCCCCTTCTACTCCCGCGCCGAGAGCGGCGGCACGCTGCTCTGCCCCTGTGATGAGGGAGAAGTCCCGTTGCCCGCCCCCGGGCGGCAGCCCGAGACGGATGTCCGTGAGATCGAGCGCCTCAGCGCGCTGGCGGCGGACCTGGCCCCGGGCCTCGCCGAGGCAAGCCTCGTCCGCGCCTGGTCGGGCCTCCGCACCTTCAGCCCCGACCGCCGCTTCGTCATCGGCCGGGACCCCCTGAACCCCCGCCTCTTCTGGGTCGCCGGCCTCGGCGGCCACGGCATGACCACCGGCCTCGCCGTGGGAAGGCTCGCGGCGAAGCTGATCCTGAGCGGCGGCGATCACGAACTCGCGCCGTCGCGGTTCGCGTGAATCTCACCACCAAAACACGAATGCCACCAAAGCCACGAAGTGGGTGAGCCTCCTTCTTCGTGGCCTTCGCAGTTTTCGCGCCTTCGTGGTGAGGCCTTTTAGAACCTGAACTTCACGTGCGCCGCGAGGGTGCGCGGCGCGATGACATGGGTGCCGCCATAGGTGCTCAGGAAGTTGTAGATGGCCTTCTCGTCGAAGGCGTTGAGCAGGTCGGCGCCCACTTCCAGCGAGCGCTTGTCGCCGAACTTGAAAGTCTTGCCGCTGTTGAAGTCCCACACGGTGCGCGGCTTCACGCGGGTGATGGTGTGGCCCATGCCGTCGGAGGCAGGCTCGATGTAGGCGAGGCCGAAGCCGTAGTCGGGATCGTTCGGCGAGATGCCCGACGGATCGCCGGCCACGAGGCCGGAGTCGTAGCGGCCCTGGGCCTGGACGAACCAGGTGTCCTGCTCGTAGCGGAGGCCCAGCTGGGCGTTCAGCTTCTCGTCGTGGTCGATGAGGTAGCGGGTGCCCGGCGCCTGCGGAGCGTCCAGCGCGAGGCCGCCGACGGTGGGCGTCTCGAAGATCGCGCGGGTGTGGCCCAGGGACAGGTAGCTGGAGAAGCCGTGGATGGGCACGAGGTCGAAGCGCACATCCCAGCCGCGGAAGAGGCCGTGGGCCGCGGCGATGGGGAACACGATGCCCGTGTTGAAGAACTGCTCGTTATCGGCGGCGTCGGCGGACTTCTTCTCCCAGTAGTCCACGCTGATCCTGCCGGCCTGGCCCAGCTGCTGCTCGGCGCCGTAGGTGAAGCTGTTCTGGATCTCGGAGGCGAGCGGCGGCGCGGGCGTCCCCGCCTGGGTGCCGAGGTCCCGGGCCTGCTGGCTCAGCGACAGCGCCAGGTTCTCGTTCTCCGGCGTGATCATGAGGCGGTCGTAGGAAGCGCGGAGCACGGTGCCCAGGCCCGGCACGGTGTAGGCGAGGCCCAGGCGCGGCTGCAGCTGGCTCTGGTCGAAGCCGCGCTGGGTGTAGCGGTCGTAGCGCAGGCCCGCGGAGATGTGCCAGGCGGCGAGCTTCCAATCCGACTGCAGGAAGGCTGACGCCAGCGTGGGCGTGAGGCGGTCGTCGAAGTGGAAGATGCCCCCGCCGCCGGCCGGCGTGTAGGCGTAGAGCGGGTCGGCCGGATCCGTCACCTGGTTCGGGTCCGTGATGGCGAAGGCGAACTGCTCGTGGATGGGGTAGCGGATGTAGCTGAGGCCCGCCTTGACCGTGCCGGCCGCGCCCACCTGCTGGGTGAGGATGGACTGCGCGCCCTGGTTGTCCAGGGTGCGGTCCTGCTTCAGCCACACGGGGAAGTCCGGGCCGCCCGGGCCGAAGCCCGGCTGGAGGTCCGCCGTCGGATCCAGCTTCGTGAGGCCGTGGCGGTAGAAGAGGGTCGTCTCCAGCGTGCGGCTGTCGTTGAAGACGTGGGCCCAGGCCAGGCTGGCGCTGGCGTCCGAATCATGGAGCCGCTGATCCATGCCGCCGGCCTGCTGCGTGGGCAGGTTCACGACATCGCGGTCCGTGCGGCCGCCGCCGAGCGAGAGGCGGATCGTGTCCGAACTGCCGATGAGCCAGTCGAAGCGGGTGAAGAGCCGGCCCGTCTCGCCGTGGTTGTGGAGGTTGCCGAAGGTGACGGGGTCCTGGAAGCGGTCCGAGCTGCTGGCGAGGCCGCTCACGAAGTAGCCGAAATCGCCCGCGCCGCCGCGGAGGTTGACGCCGCCCTCGAGCGTGGAGAAGCGCGAAAGGCCCGCGGAGACGTCGCCGCTGAGGCCCGTCTGGCCGAGGCCGGTCTTGGTGGTGAGGCTCACCACCGCCGCGGGCTTGCCGCCGAACTCCGCCGAGATGCCTCCCGTCGCCACCTCCAGGCTGTCCACCTGGTCCGGGTCGGGGGCCGAACCCGCCATCTGGTCGGTGACGGGCACGCCGTCCACGACATAGGTGACCTGGCCGTGGCTGCCGCGGAAATGGAAGCGGCCGTCCGCGTCCTGCGCGAAGCCCGGCGTCTGGAGGATGACATTCTCCAGGCCCTGCCGCTGCGAGGCCACCGGCACGCTCTGGATGACGCTCTGGGAGATGTCCATGTGGGCCGCGGGCGTGGCCTCCACCAGCGTGCTGGTGTCCTGGATGTCCACGGTCGCGCTGGCGGTGCCCAGCGTGAGCTCCGCCTGCACGGCCACGCTGGACCGCACCTCGATGTTCTTGTGGGCCGTGGTGTAGCCCGGCGCCCCGGCCTCAAGGTGGTAGTTGTTGAAGGGCACGTTGAAGAAGGTGTAGCCCCCGTCGGCGCCGCTCTTCACGGTCTCCAGGTAGCCGCTGACCTTGTTCTGGATGCGCACCACGGCGCCCGCGACGGGCGCTCCCGAATCGTCGTCCACGCGGCCCTGGACCGTGCCCGCCGTCACCGGCTCCGGCGCCGAAGCCGCGACCGGCATGGCTGCGAGCAAAAGGACAAGGCTGGAGAAGGCGCGCAAGGGAACCCCTCAAAGATCGAGATACCTCTGAGCGTGATGCAAGAATTAGTCTTCGTCAATGAAAACATCTTCCATTTATAAATTGTCAGCTGGGCCTAAACCCCTAACTTTGTTCTGCGGATCCATGACGGACATCAGCAGGTCAGCTGGAGGCCTTTGACATGAAGCGCAAGAAGCTCTGGTTCATCGCCGGAGGCGTCGGCCTCCTACTCGTCGTGAGCGTGGCCGCGACGCGGAACAACGAGAAAGGCGCAGGGGTGCAGGCCGTGGAGGCCAAGCGGGAGCGCCTCGTCTCCAAGGTGAGCGCCAACGGGAAGATCCAGGCCGTCACCAAGGCGGACATCTCCGCCAACGTGATGGGCCAGGTGACCAAGCTGGCGGTCAAGGAAGGGGACCGGGTCAAGAAGGGGCAGCTGCTCCTCGAAATCGACCCGCGCAGCGCCCAGGCCGGCGCGGACGGCGCCCAGGCCGCGATGCTCGGCGCCCAGCAGAGCCTCGCCTCCGCCACGGCCAACCGGATCCAGGCCCAGTCCAACTTTGAGCGCGCCAAGGCGAACTACACCGCCGGCATCATCGCGAAGGCGGACTTCGAGGCGGCCCAGACCGCCCTCACCACCGCCCAGGCCAATGAGCTCGGCGCCAAGCAGAGCGTCGCCCAGGCCCAGGCGACCATGAAGCAGACCCGCGTGGGCCTCGGCTACGCCACCATCACGGCGCCCATGGACGGCACCGTCACCGCCAAGCGCATCGAAGTGGGCGAGACCGCCGTGCCCGGCATCCAGAACCAGGCGGGCACCATCCTCGTCACCGTCAGCGACATGAGCAAGGTCGAGGCCGAGATGGAAGTGGACGAGGCCTCGGTCCCCAACGTGAAGGTGGGCCAGCAGGCCGCCGTGCACATCGACGCCTATCCCAACCAGACCTTCGACGGCCAGGTGACGGAGGTCGGCGGCAGCCCGATCGTGCAGACGAACACGAACGAAGCCATCAAGTTCAAGGTGAAGGTCTGGATCAAGAACCCGCCCTACACCATCAAGCCCGGCCTCAGCGCCCAGGCGGACATCTTCACCGGCGAGAAGGCCGACGCCCTGGCGGTGCCCATCCAGGCCCTCGTCATGCGCGACATCCCCCTCAAGCCCGGCGAGACGGCCCAGCCCGGCCAGCCCCGCGAGGAGGAAGGCGTCTACCTCATCGACAATGGCAAGGCCAAGTTCTCCGCCGTAAAGACCGGCCTCATGGGTGACCTGGATGTGGAAGTGGCCAGCGGCCTCAAAGGCGGCGAGCAGGTCATCCAGGGCCCCTACCGCGTCCTCCGCGAGCTGAAGGACGGCGCCGAGGTCCACATCGACAAGAACGCCGGCAAGGGCCCGAACGGACCCGGCAACGGTCAGAACTAGGGACCGGGCGGCGCGCCATGGACTACCGTGAACTGCTCCGCGTGGCGCTCCGCGCGCTCCGGGCCAACAAGCTCCGCAGCTTCCTCACCCTGCTGGGCGTCATCATCGGCGTGTCCACCATCGTCGGCGTCGTGGGCGTCATCTCGGGGCTCGACAACTACGTGAAGGACCAGCTCGCCACCATGGCGCCGGATGTCTTCGTCGTGGACAAGTTCGGGCTCATCCGGTCGCGGGAGGAGTTCCTCCAGGCGGTCAAGCGCCCCCAGATCCGCTGGGGCGACTATGAGCGGCTCATGGGCGCGGGCCTGCAGCACACCTCCGAGATCTGCGCCACCGGCGGCCGCAGCATGAAGGTGGTGAACGGCGCCAAGCAGCTCCCCAACGTGAACATCAACGGCGTGACCGCCAACTTCGGCGACATGTTCCGCCTCCAGTTCGACGCGGGCGGCTTCTTCACGGCGCAGGAGGACCAGGCCGCCCAGGCCGTCGCCGTCATCGGCGACAACACCAAGGAGGAGCTGTTCCCTTCCGTGGACGCCATGGGCCGCGTGTTCACCATCAACGGCCTCCCCTTCCGGGTCATCGGCGTCATGCCCAAGCAGGGGCGCGGCATCGGCTTCGGTCAGGACAACGAGATCTACATCCCGATGCAGGTCTACCGGAACAACTTCATGCCGTCCAACGAGTCCATCCAGCTCATGGTCAAGGCCGTGGGCGGCGTGAACGGACTGGACGCCTCCCAGGACGAGGTCCGCGCCATCCTGCGCGCCCTGCGCCACACCGCCTACAAGGACCCGGACCCCTTCGGCATCTTCACGCAGGACACGCTCAAGCAGCTCTGGCGCAGCATCAGCACCGCCGCCTTCGTCCTGCTCATCCTCATCTCCTCCGTGTCCCTGGGCGTCGGCGGCATCGTGATCATGAACATCATGCTCGTCAGCGTCGTGGAGCGGACCCAGGAGATCGGCGTCCGGATGGCCATGGGGGCGCGGAAATGGGACATCCTCCGCCAGTTCCTGCTGGAGGCGGCCCTGCTCTCCCTCGTGGGCGGGCTCATCGGCATCGGACTCGGGTCCTTGGGCGTGATCCTCGTGAAGGCCGCCTTCGGGGTCCCGGCCCAGGTCACGGCCCTCATCGTCGGCATGGGCATCTTCCTCGCCGTGGGCGTGGGCGTGGCGGCGGGCTTCCTCCCCGCCTGGCGCGCCTCGCGGCTCCTCGTCATCGACGCGCTGAGGGCCGAGTGATGGCTTCCCTTCGACGCAAGACCCCCGGGCTCCGCGCCATCGGCAAGGAGAACATCCGCTTCGCCTTCCGGGCGATGGCGGCGCAGAAGCTCCGCAGCTTCCTCACCCTGCTCGGCATCATGGCGGGCGTCGCGACGGTCATCGGCATGGTCAGCTTCGTCGTCGGCTTCAACCGCAGCGTGACGGACTCCTTCTCCTCCTTCGGAACGACGCTCGTGCAGTTCCAGAAGTACGAACCCCGCTTCGGCGGCGGCGGGCCGCTGCCCGAGGACCAGAAGCGCCGCCGCGACCTGACGCTCGACGACGCCAAGGCCCTCAAGCAGCTGTGCCCCCTCGCCGACGCCGTCAGCCAGGAGCGCTACCTCTTCGGGCCTTCCGGCGCCAACCTCATCATCAAGAGCGGCGACGGGCAGATCGCCAACGGCCCCACCTTCTGCGGCACGAACCCCGACTACGCCCCGGCGAACAATTCCTTCATCCACGACGGCCGTTTCCTCGTGGACGCGGATGTGCTGCACGCCTCCCATGTGGCCGTCATCGGCCCGAGCACCGCCCAGACCCTCTACGGCAAGCGCGACCCCATCGAGAAGACGCTCTACATCCAGGGCATCCCCTTCCGCGTGGTGGGGACCCTGGAGTCCAAGGGCTCCGCCTTCGGCGGCGACGCGGACAACATCGTCCTAATCCCCGTCTCCACCTTCGACGGCATGTTCCCCGAAGTGAAGAACGGCGGCGGCGACACGATCCACATCGCGACGGTCCCGAAGGACCCGGCGAAGATGTACGAGATGCAGGACATGGAGACCGCGATCCTCCGCGCGCGGCGGGGGCTCAAGGCGGACCAGCCCAACGACTTCGCCATCTTCACGAGCGAGGCCCAGATCAAGGCCTTCCAGCAGGTGACCGGGGGCATCGCCGCCGCGATGATCCTCATCGCCGCCATCGCGCTGCTCGTCGGAGGTGTGGGCGTGATGAACATCATGCTGGTGAGCGTGACCGAGCGCACCCGCGAGATCGGCGTGCGCAAGGCCATGGGCGCCACGCGCCGCGACATCAGCTTCCAGTTCCTCGTGGAGGCCGTGACGCTCACGGGCGTGGGCGGCGCCATCGGCATCCTCTGCGGGCTCGGCCTCGCCTTCTTCGCGCGCATCCTCCTGAACTCGCCCGCCGCCGCGCCGCTCTGGAGCATCTTCCTCGGATTCGGAGTGAGCACGGCCGTGGGCCTCGTCTTCGGCATCTGGCCCGCCATGAAGGCCGCGTCCCAGGACCCCATCGAGGCTCTCCGCTACGAGTAGGCAGCTCCATCGGCGACCGGCCAGGGCGCTGGGCGCTTCGCGCACGCGCACTGGCTGCCCGCGAACGGGCGTGCCGCATGGCACGCCCTCCCACGATCGCGACGCGCTCGTGGAGCGGGTCCCCCGGCCCGCCATGAAGGCCGCGTCCCAGGACCCCATCGAGGCTCTCCGCTACGAGTAGGCCTTAGACTGGGGGCTTTCCTAGAAGGCCGTCCATGCAAGTGAAGGATCACGTACGCCGCGCCGCGGCGAAGGTCAAGGCGGCCAAGGCCAACCACCGTCTGCGCCACGCGCCGACGGGCTTCCAGTTCGCCCTCGCGGATTCCATCCACCAGCTGCGGCCGGATCACTGGGATGCGCTGACGGAGGGCGCTTCTGTATGCCTGTCGCGGGCCTACCTCGAATGCCTGGAGGCCGCCGGGCCCGCGAACCTGCGCGGCCATTACGCGCTCATCTACCGTGGCGCGCGGCCCGTGGCGGCCCTGGCCTGCCAGAGCGTGGAGGTGGCAGCGGGGGAGCTGCCCTCGAAGAAAGAAGCGAAAGGCCGTCTCAAGGCGGCCCGCGACAAGGCCCTGGACCGCGTCCGCTCGCGCGTCCTCATCTGCGGCAACCTGCTGGGCTGGGGGCCTCAAGGCGTCGCCTTCGCGGCGGACGAGGACGCGGAGGAGCTCTGGCCCGCCGTCGCCGAGGCCCTCTACCGCATCCGCCGCGCGGATAAGCTCTTCGGCGAGACGGGCCTCGTCATGGTGAAGGACCTGCCCGCGGAGGACGGCGCGGGCAGTCCGCTGTCCAGATTCTCCTACAGGCCCTTCGATACCGAGCCGAACATGGTCCTCGCGCTGAAACCCGAGTGGCGCGATTTCGAGGGCTACCTCGCGGCCATGAAATCCGACTACCGCAGCGGCATCCGCAAGCAGATGCGCGATGTGGAGGCGGCGGGCATCGCGGTGGAGCACCTCGACGCGGCGCAGGTCGAGCGCGAGAAGGCCGCGATCCACGGGCTCTACCTCCAGGTGCACGAAAAGCAGAAGATGCGGCTCTTCACCCTCTCCGAGGACTGGATGCCGGTCCTCGCCGCGCGCTTCGGCGCCGCCTTCCGCACCACCGTCTTGCGGCGCCTGGCGGATGGCCGCCTCGTGGGCTTCATCACCACGCTGAAGGACCGCGATGGCGCCATCGGCTACACCGTCGGCTTCGACAAGGAGACGGCCGCCGCTGGCGTGCCGCTCTACCTGCGCCTGCTCTACGCGATGGTGGAGGACGCCCTGGACCTCGGCGCGGCCTGGGCGAGCCTGGGCCGCACGGCCCTCGAACCCAAGGCCAAGCTCGGCGCCAGACCCCAGCCCCTGCGCTGCCACCTGCGCCATCGCATCCCCGCCATGAACAGCGTCGTCACCGCCCTGCTCCGCGTCCTGCCCGAACCCGCCCAGGCGCCTGAACGGAAGCCGTTCAAGGGCGGGAGCTGAATCGCTCTCGATGCTTATTCGCCGTGGAGACGTGGAAGACGGGGAGGGGGTTCGACATGCCAACGGCCAGAGCCAGGCATGCGGCGGGCCCTGATCGATTTCTCCTTCGCGGAAAAGCCTTTCTCCGCGCCCTCCGCGCCTCTGCGGTGGATGACCAGCCCTAGCCCGCTTCGGGCAGAATGGAGTCCCCCCACCCCGGAGCCTCCTCTGGA
>DATJFC010000271.1:0-3224 GCA_035495995.1 Holophagaceae bacterium | reverse complement strand
TGGCCCGTGAGGATGGCGTCGATGCCGGGCACCTCGTCCGCCAGGCGCAGCGCCGCGTTCTCATCGCCCACGCGGCCATCCACCTTGCCCAGGCCCGAATGCATGGCCACGATGACGAGGTCCGCCTTCTCCTTCGCCCGGAGCTTGGGGATGATCGTCTTGGCCGTGGCCACGATGTCCTCGAACCGCAGACCCGCGTAGTTGGCGGGCTCCTCCCAGTTGGGGATCCAGGGCGTCGTGAAGCCCACGATCGCGATGGTGAGGGTGCCCGCCTTGTAGATGACATAGGGTTTGAAGGCCGGGCGCCCCGTCCGCGCGTCCAGCGTGTTGGCGGATAGGAAGGGGAAGGCCGCCTGCTTCTCCGCACCACGGAGGTTGGCCAGGCCGAAGTTGTACTCATGGTTGCCCACGGCCATGGCCGCGTAGCCCAGCGCGTTCATGATGGCGATGGCGGGCTCGGGCTGGTCCGGGTGGAGCACCGTGCGCACATAGTCCAGGGGCTCGCCCTGCAGCTCGTCGCCGCAGTCCACCAGCAGCGTGTTGGTCCGGCCCTCCCGGGCCTGCCGGATGAGGGTGGCCAGCTTCGCCCATCCCTGGTTCTCCGGCTTCAGCGTGAAGGTGTCCTGGGGCATCACATGGCCGTGGACATCCGTAGTGGTGAGGACCCGCACCGTGGTGTCCAGGCCCGGGTCCGGGCTGGGCGGCGTCTGGGCCGTCAGGGCCCACCCCAGACCGAAGATGAACCCGTATGCCAGGAGCCCCGCCTTCCGCATCCAAACCCCCTGTTTCTTTGAGCTAAACCGCGGCTTGGAGCCGCACACCTTCGACGATACACTTATCCCTTCGACCCTGACGCCCCCTTTCCCCTTGGAGCACCCATGCAAGAAGTCCAGATCAAGGCCCCCAAGCACGAGTTCACCCTGCTCTGCGACGACATCCGCCAGGAAATGGGCGGCAAGACCTCGCTCATGGGCCTCTACGACCACCACATCATCGTCCCGCAGATCCCCCACAGCCTGCCCAAGGTCTGCTTCTACACCCGCTTCTCCCGCATGGACGGCGCCTTCAAGTTCAGCTTCTCCATCGCCTCCCCCGATGGCAGCCGCAAGGATGTCATCAAGGACTCCGAGGTCGGCATTCCTGACGGCGCCAAGGAAGGCACCTTCAACGTCATCGCCGCCCCCTTCGACGTGTCCGCCGAGGGCGTCTACGAAGTGATCATCGGCCTGACCAAGGGCGCCGACCGCTTCGAGTACGTCTACAAGTTCGCCATCTCCGACGCGCGCCGCCTGCAGGCCGAGTACGAGAAGGCCATGGCCGCCCACGCCCAGGGCGCCAACTAAGCTCTGGATCCACCTCGAAACGCGGGCCTTCGGGCCCGCGTTTCTTTTAGGCTGGAGGGCGTCCATGGGGATTCCCGCGGCGCTCGCGCCGCGGGAGGGAGGCTGGGGATTGTCCGACCGCTACGCCAAGCAGCGCATCTATCTCGGGAAGGAGCGCGACGCGGCGCTCCGGTCCAAGCGTGTCGCCGTGGTGGGTCTCGGCGCCACCGGCTCGGTCATCGCGTCCTGGCTGGCGCGGGCGGGTGTGGGCCATCTCTCGCTCATCGACCGCGACTTCGTGGAGAGGTCCAACCTCCAGCGGCAGATCCTCTACGGTGAATCCGACCTCGGCCGCCTCAAGGCGGAGGCCGCCGCCGACCGGCTGCGCGAGGCCAACCCGGAGGTGGAGATCACGCCCATCGTGGCGGACCTCACCAGCGGGAACGCGAGGGAACTGCTGCCGGGTTTCGACCTGATCTGCGATGGCACGGACAACTTCGAGGCCCGCTTCCTCATCAACGACCTCGCCATCGAATCGGGCACGCCTTGGATCTACGCGGGCGCCATCGGCGCGGAGGCGCTTGTGTGGCCCATCCACCCGCCCCGCACGGCCTGCCTGCGCTGCCTCCTGGAGGAGCCTCCGGCGAGCGGCGACGTGGACACCTGCGACAGCGCGGGCGTGCTCGGGCCTGCCGTGGGCGTGGCCGGAAGCTGGGCGGCCTTGGAGGCGGTCAAGGTCCTCTGCGGCGAGACGCCCCAGGCGGAGCTCGCGCGCTTCGATCTCTGGAACGGCGAGCGCCAGTTCCTCAAGCCGCCGAAGACGCGCTGCCGCTTCTGCACGGAGAAGATCACGGAATTCCTGGACGAACGATGGACGCTGCGGGCCTCCGCCCTCTGCGGCCTCGAAGGCGTGCAGATCCGCGTGAACCCGCCCGGGCAGCTGGATCTCGCCGCGCTGAAGTCCCGCCTGGACCAGCGCGGCGGCGCGCCGTGGAAGCTGACGGAGCTCGCGCTCAAGGGCGAGGAGGGCGGGAACCGCATCACCCTCTTCCGCGACGGCCGCGCCCTCATCCACGGCCCCATGACGCCGGAACGCGCGCGGGGCTGGTACGCGGAGGTCATCGGGTCATGAAGCTGCTGCTCGCCACCCGCAACGCGGGCAAGCTCCGCGAGTTCTCGGCGTTGCTGCCGGGCATCGAGTTCATCGCCTGGCCCGGCACCGCGCCGGAGCTGCCGGAGACGGGCGCCTTCTTCGCCGACAACGCGTTGCAGAAGGCGGAAGGCGCGCGAGCCTGGTGGCGCGGGCAGGGCGCGCCCCCCATCGACGGCGTGCTCGCGGATGATTCCGGCCTCTGCGTGGACGCGCTGTGGGGCGGCCCCGGCGTGCTCAGCGCGCGCTTCGCGCCGGAGCTCGCCTACGGCGCGAAGAACCGGAAGCTGCTGTCCCTGGTCTCGCCGGGCGTGTCCCGGGCGGCGCGCTTCGTCTGCGTGCTCGCCTTCGCGCCGTTGGAGGGCGGCCCGTTCACCGTCAGCGGCGCCGTCGAGGGCTCCCTAGCGGTGGAACCGCGCGGGGACGGCGGCTTCGGCTACGATCCCATCTTCATCCCCGAAGGCTTCGACCGCACCTTCGGCGAGCTGCCGGCCGAGGTGAAACACCAGCTCAGCCACCGCGCGCGGGCCTGCGCCGCGCTGCGCGCGAGGCTCAGTCTTTGAAACCCTCTTCCTTCAAGCGCACGGCTTCCTGGTAGGCGGCTAACAGGGCCGTCTTCACCTTGAAGTAACCCTGGTCGGTCACTTTCGTCGTGAAGGTGAGGGTGCTGGTGACGATGAAGCTCCCGTCCGGCAGGACCTGGGGAGGTGATAGCAGGACCTGGGGCGGCAGGACGGCGGAGGAGCTGTCCT
>DATJFC010000270.1:0-3340 GCA_035495995.1 Holophagaceae bacterium | reverse complement strand
CGTCGTTCCGGAGCCGGCCGGCTTACCCTCCGTCTATCGCCACGCATGCGTGGCTCCCACGCGCTTTCTGCGCGTGGAGACGGAGCCTCCCACCACGGCCCCCGCAAGGGGGCCGCGCTGTTCCTGGTAGCATGGAGCCTTCATTCGAGTAGGCCTCTGCGCTGCTTCACCCAGTTGAACCCGACCACGCCTGACCTTGGCGTGAGTTCCGTCCGCGCCTAGCGGGCGGCCTTCCTGGTCCTGAACGCGCCGCCCCCGGGCGGCTGATGACGCTTACATACGGAGAACCCATGTCATTTGATCTGAACGCCCTCATCCACCGTCTCGAACGCGCGCAGGCGCGCCAGAACGACCGTTTCAACCTCGCCTCGGGAGGCCAAAGCCTGCCCGTGGGCGGCGGCTTCGCCCACTTCCGCGGCGTGGGCCACCCGCTCAACCAGGCCCTGGGTCTCGTCGAACCCATCTCGGAAGACGCGCTTGCGGAAGTCGAGGCCTTCCTCGGCGCTCCCGCGGTGCTCGAACTGAGTCCCGGCGCCGATGAAAGCCTCTGGCCCCTGCTGGCGTCGCGGGGCTACCGCGTCCACCAGTTCCAGCAGCAGCACACGCGCGCGCTCGACGCGCTGGAAGCTCCCGACCCGCGATTCGAGATCCGCCCCATCCAGTCCGGCGAATCGGAGATGCAGTCGCGCCTCGCCGGCGCGGGCTTCTGCGAGCAGGACGAATGGCGCGAGCTCGATCCGCCCTTCGCCGCGCCGGACGGCGTGGAAGGCTGCCTGCGCTACCTGGCCTTCATCGAGGGCGAGCCCGCGGGCGGCGCCACGCTGGGGTGGAATGACGGCGTCGCCATGTTCGGCGCGGACGCCGTGCTGCCCCGCTTCCGCGGCCGGGGAGTGCAGAAGGCGCTCATCCGCGCGCGACTCCTCGCCGCCAAGGAGCTGGGTTGCGACATCGCCACCGCCAGCACGCTGCCTTCCACGCCCAGCCAGCGGGCCTATGAAGCCTGCGGCTTCCGCGTGGCCTATCCGAAGGTGGAGATGGCGCGCGATGCTTGAGGGATGAGGCTGAAACCTTCCACCACGGCCCTTGCCGTCATCGGCCTGGCCTTCTTCACCGACACGCTCCTCTACTACCTCCTGGTGCCGCTGCTGCCGCGTTACGCGGCGGCGCTGCGCCTGGGGCAGATGCAGGTGGGGCTGCTGTTCGGGAGCTACGCGCTCGCGCTGGTGGCGGCGACCCTGCCGGCGGCGCGGGCGACGGCGCGGAAGGGGCGCCGCGCCCTGATGCTGGCGGGGCTGCTGGGCCTCGCCGCGTCCACGCTGGTGTTCACCTTCGCCCACGCCTTCTGGCTGCTCCTGCTCGCGCGGACGCTGCAGGGCGTGGCGGGCGCGGCCACCTGGGTCTCCGGCATGACGCTGCTCGCGGACCATTTCGGCTCCGAATCGCGGGGCGAGGCCATGGGGACGGCCTTCGCGATGGCCAACCTCGGCGCGCTCCTGGGGCCGCCTCTGGCGGGTTTCCTCGACCAGCACGCGGGGCCGAAGGCGCCCTTCCTCCTCGGCATTTCGCTGGTGCTCATGGACGCCGCGGCGCGGGCCTTCCTCCTGAAGGACCCGCCGCGCCACCCCGAGCCGCCGGTGCCCTGGCGCGCGCTGCTGGCGCAGCCTCTGATCCGGGCCTTCGCGGGCGCGATGATCCTCGCTTCAGGGCTCTGGGCGCTGGTGGAATCCACGCTGCCTCTGCACCTGGACCGGAAGCTGGGTCTCGGCCCCACGGCCATCGGGCTCTGTTTCGCGGCCGGTGTCCTCAGCCACACCGTCTGCTCGCCGCAGATGGGCAGGCTCTCGGACCGCATCGGCCGCGTGAAAGTGCTGCGCATCGGCCTGATCCTCTGCCTCTTCGTCCTGCCGCTGCCGGTCTTCATGCCCAATGCCTGGGCCGTGGGCGGGACCATGCTCCTGCTCGGCATCGCCTCCAGCTTCGTCATGGCGCCCTGCGGGCCCGGCATGGCGGACGCGGTGCAGGCCATGGGCCGCACGGACTACGCCTCCGGCTTCGCCGTCCTGAACCTCGCCTACGCCGGAGGCATGATGGCCGGCCCCTTCATCGGCAGCGCGCTGGTGGAAGGCATAGGCATCCGCGCGGCCTTCGTGGTCCTGGCAGCGGGTTACGCGGGCTACGGATTCACGCTGCGCGAAAGGCGCGCTTGAGGTATACCTAGCGCCACGAGGTCCCGCCATGCGCAGCGCTTTGACCCTTCTTCTCGCGGCTCCCGCGCTTGTCGCGCAGTCGCCTGTGCCTCCCGGTGGCTGGCACCACGCGCGGCTTCCGGCTTCCTTCTTCGCGGGCAACCGCGCGCGCCTGCTGCAGGCGATGAAGGCCATGGGCCCCGGCACCCTGGCGGTGCTCAAGTCCATGCCGGTGCAGCCCCGCAACGGCGACGCGGACCATGCCTACCGCCAGGATTCGGACTTCTACTACTTCACGGGCGTGGAGGAGGAGAACGCGGTGGCGCTGATCGACGGCGACACGGGCAAGTACACGCTCCTCGTCCAGCCCCGGGATCCGGCCAAGGAGACCTGGACCGGGCCGCGCCTCGGCGTGGAGGGCGCGAAGAGCATGGGCGCGGAGGAGGCCTTCGCCTTTGACGAGGGCGAAGAAGGCCCAGGCTCGTCGGCCGCGGACAAGGCGCTGGGCGAGGCCCTCATGGCCGCGAAGCGCATCGTCTTCATCGACAACTTCGACGAGGCCTTCCGCCAGCGGACGCTGGACGCCGCCTATCCGAAGGGCGCCCGCAACTGGGGCGGCGGCGACAAGATCCTGGTGGATGGCCGCGCCCTGTCGGCGGAGATGCGCTCCATCAAGCAGCCCGAAGAGATCGACATGATCCGCAAGGCCGTCGAAGTGAGCGTCGAGGGCCACCTCGCGGCGATGAAGGGCAGTCCCCGCTTCACGAACGAAGGCCAGGTGGCCGGCGCCTTCGAAGGCACGGTGCGCTCGCTGGGCGCGCGCTTCCTCGGCTACGACACCATCGCGGGAGCCGGCAACGACGGCTGCACGCTCCACTACCCCTTCAACGACCAGCCCATCCCGCCCGGCGGCCTGGTGCTCATGGACGCGGGCGCGGAAATGGGCTTCTACAGCTCGGACATCACGCGCACCTGGCCGGCGAACGGCACCTTCTCGCCGGAGCAGCGCGCGCTCTACGACCTCGTCTACAAGGCCCAGGAGGCCGGCATCGCGGCGATGAAGCCGGGCAACGCCCACATCGCGAGCATGTACGCATCGACCCGCGTCATCAGCGACGGCCTCGTGGACCTGGGCATCCTCAAGGGCGACAAGG
>DATJFC010000269.1:0-6622 GCA_035495995.1 Holophagaceae bacterium | reverse complement strand
CTCCGGCTGCCTTAGAATCTGGAAAGGCCGCACGGCGGCGGGAGGCCGGGTGGCGCGGAAGGGGATCGTTCGACGGGTGTTCAGGGCCGCGGCCTTCGCCGCGCTGGGCTTCATCGCCTGGAGCGCGACGGTGGTGCTGCTCCTGCGCTTCATCCATCCGCCCTTCTCGGCGCTCATGGCCGAGCGCCGCGTGGGTTCCTGGTTCTCGTCCGGCTCCTACCGCGCGGACCACACCTGGGTGCCGCTGGAGGACATCGCGCCCTGCATGGGCGCGGCGGTGATGGCCAGCGAGGACCAGAAATTCGCGGACCACTTCGGCTTCGACTGGGAGTCCATCCAGAAGGCCTACGACCACAACGAGAAAAGCCGGAAGACGCGCGGCGCCTCCACCATCAGCCAGCAGACGGCCAAGAACCTCTTCCTATGGGAAGGCCGCTCCTGGACCCGCAAGGGCTTCGAGGTCTGGTTCACCCTGCTGATGGAGGCCGAGTGGCCCAAGCGGCGGATCCTGGAGACCTACCTGAACATCGTGGAATTCGGCGACGGCATCTTCGGCGTGGAGGCCGCCAGCCAGCATTTCTTCCACAAGCCCGCGAAGCGGCTCCGCCCCAGCGAGGCCGCGCTCCTGGCCGCCGTCCTGCCGAACCCCCACAAGTACCGCGTGGACGCCCCCAGCGCCTTCGTGCGCCAGCACCAGGGCTGGATCCTCGAGCAGATGAGCCAGATGGGCGGCGTTGAGGTCGTCAAGAACCTGGAGAAGTGAGCGGCCACTAATCTCCAGCCCGTTTTCCCGTAGCCTGACCATACGATCCCTTTCGGGGAGGACCCCTCATGCGCTTCCGACTCCTCACGGGCCTGGCCCTGACTCTGTCCCTGGCGGCCCAGGACCAGCCCCGTTTCGTCACGCGGCCTGATGTGCACGGCGACCAGGTGGTCTTCACCTGGGACGGCGATCTCTGGACCGGCTCGTTGCGCGGCGGCGAGGCCCGGCGCATCACGACCCATCCAGGCAACGAAGGCTTCGCGCGCTTCAGCCCCGATGGCAAGTGGATCGCCTTCACGGGCCAGTACGACGGCCCCGGCGATGTCTATGTCATGCCCGCCGAGGGCGGCGCGCCGAAGCGCCTCACCTTCCACGGGCCCGTCCAGGTGCAGGGCTGGACCGCGGACGGCCGCGTGCTCTTCACGGCGGCCTACGAGGGCAACTTCCGCCCCATCAGCCGCCTCTACGCCGTGGACCTGGACGGACACGAGCCCGAGGCGCTGCTGCCGCGGGCGGTGCAGGGGAACGCCTCGCCGGACGGCAAGTACATCGCCTTCGCGCCCAAGGGCATCGTCGAGTACTACTGGAAGCGCTACAAGGGCGGCTGGCACGAGGAGCTGTGGCTCAAGGACCTCGCCACCAAGCAGTTCACCCAGGCCACGGACTATGTGGGCGAGAACGCCGATCCGCTGTGGGCGGACGGGAAGCTCCTTTTCGTGTCCGACCGGGTGAAGGGGCACAACAACCTCTTCGCCATGGACCCCGCCACCAAGGCGACGGAGCAGTTGACCAGCTTCACCGACTTCGATGTGCAGCAGCCCGGCACGGACGGGAAGACCGTCGTCTTCGAGCAGGCGGGCTACCTCACGGCCCTCGACCTCGCCACGAAGAAGACCTGGCGCGTGGACCTGCGCTGCGCCACGGACGGTTGGAAGACCGCGCCCCGGACCGTGAACCCGAAGGAGTGGATCCAGGCCATGTCGCTCGGCGACCGCGGCAAGACGGCCGTCCTCGAGGCGCGGGGCGATGTCTTCACCATGCCCCTCGCCAAGCCCGCGGAGGCCCAGGACCTCACGGCCACGCCCGGCACCCGCGAGCGCATGCCGCGCCTGTCGCCGGACGGCTCCAAGGTGGCCTACTTCAGCGACGCCTCCGGCGACTACGATCTCTACATCCAGCCCGCGAAGGGCGGCGCGGCGAAGCGCGTGCCCACGGGCCTCAAGACGGCCCTCTACCACCTGGAGTGGAGCCCCGACGGGCAGAAGCTCCTCTTCGGGGACAAGAGCTTCGCCATCCATGTGGTGGACCTCGCCACCGGCAAGCTCACGAAGGTGGACGAGCGCCACGAGCTGAAGAACGACCAGTTCTATTGGGAGGTCAGCGACTACGCCTGGGCGCCGGACTCCACCTGGATCGCCTATTCGCTCGTGGAGCCCAACCGCAACAACCGCATCTACCTCTACAACCTCGCCACGAAGCAGAAGGTCACCCTGACGGACGGCTTCTACGACAGCCTGAACCCCCGCTTCGACGCGGACGGCAGCACCCTCTACTTCCTCGCCTACAACCATTTCGGCATCCAGCTGGACCCCAGCCAGGACAACCACATCGAGCCCACGCCCACGCGCGTGATGGCCGTGCGGCTGCGGGCCGATGAGAAGGCCGATGACAAGGCCGATGACAAGGCCCCCTTCCGCATCGACACCGCGGGCCTCGCGGAGCGCGTGCGCGCGCTTCCCGTGAAGCCCGGCAACTACTTCCACCTGCAGGCCGGCAAGGGCCTCGTGGGCTGGGACGAGGCCGAGGGCTGGGACGACCGCATCAACGAAGAGGTCTTCAAGACCAACGGCGACCCCAAGTGGAAGGCCCACCTCTACGATCCCGGATCCGGCAAGGAGGGCGTGCTCGCGGACGCCGTGAGCGGATGGACCTTCGATGACGAGGGCACCCGCGTCCTCGTGCGCAAGGGCAACGACTTCTTCGCCGGGGACGCCGCCGAGGCCCTCGCCAGCAAGGCCCTTCCGAAGGCCGTGGACCTCTCGGGCCTGTCCCTCACCGTGGATCCCCGCGCCGAGTGGAAGCAGATCTTCGAGGACACCTGGCGCTGGTACCGGGACTTCTTCTACGACACGGGCATGAACGGCATGGACTGGAACGCCATGCACGACAAGTACGCGGCCTGGGTGCCCTCCCTCAACAGCCGTGCGGAGCTGAACTGGCTCCTGAGCCAGATGGTCGGCGAGCTGTGCGTGAGCCACACCTACATCGGCGGCGGCGACACGGGCCCCGTGAAGGTGGATCCGCCCGCGACCTACGCCGGCCTGCTGGGCGCGGACTTCGAGCAGGCCAATGGCCACTACCGCTTCACGAAGGTCTTCGGCCCTTGCACCACGGCGCCGGAGCTGAAGGGCCCCCTCGCGGACCCGGATCCGAAGGTGAGGCCCGGCGACTACCTGCTGGCCATCGACGGCAAGCCGCTCAAGGCGGGTGACGCCATCGAAGCCCTGTTGCAGGTGCGCAAGGGCCAGAAGGTGAAGCTCACGGTGAACGGGACGCCCTCCGAGACCGGCGCGCGGACGATCGAGGTGGAGCCGCTGCGCTACGACGGCGATCTGCGTTACCAGGCATGGGTCTCTGACAATGTCGCCAAGGTGGACAAGCTCTCCAACGGGCAGCTTGGCTACATGCACATCAGCGCCATGTCGGACGCGAACATCGGCGAGTTCGACAAGTTCTGGCGCGCCTTCCGCTACAAGAAGGGCATCGTCATCGATGTGCGCGGCAACGGCGGCGGCTGGACCGAGTACTTCATGATCGACAAGCTGGAGCGCGTCCAGGTTGGCTTCAACAACCTGCGGGGCATGGGCCAGTTCCGCTACCCCGGCACCGCATCCGACGGCCGCTTCGTCTTCCTCAGCAACGAGATGAACGGCAGCGACGGCGAGGCCTTCCTCAGCCATGTGAAGGCCCGCAAGCTCGGCACCGTCGTCGGCGTCAACAGCTGGGGCGGCCTCGTGGGCATCATCAACACCCAGAAGACGATGGACGGCGGCTCCGTGGAGCAGAGCAACAACGCCTTCTACGGCAAGGAAGGGAAGTGGTGGGTGGAGAACCACGGCGTGGATCCCGACCTCCGCGTCGTCAACGACCCGGCCAGCCTCGACGCGGGCCGCGACCCCCAGCTGGAGGCCGGCGTGAAGACCCTGCTGGACCAGCTCGCGGCCTCGCCCACGCCGTCCTTCCCCGCGATCCCGGCCTACCCGGACCGGGATCCGGAGAAGCTGCCCTAAGAAGCCCGACAAAACCGTGACTTGGGCGGGTCCCGGGCAGACGCTACCATGAAGCGTTTGCCTGGAGCCCGCCCATGACTCTCAAGAAGCCCGTCCGCGTCGCCGTCACCGGGGCCGCCGGCCAGATCGGCTACAGCCTCCTCTTCCGCATCGCGGAAGGCTCCATGCTGGGCGACGACCAGCCCGTCATCCTCCAGCTCCTCGAGATCACGCCCGCGCTGAAGGCGCTCAACGGCGTCGTCATGGAGCTGAACGACTGCGCCTTCCCGCTGCTGGCGGGCGTCGTCGTCTCCGATGATCCGATGGTGGCCTTCAAGGACGCGGACTACGCGCTGCTCGTGGGCGCCATGCCCCGCAAGGCCGGCATGGAGCGCGGCGACCTGCTCAGCGCCAACGGCGGCATCTTCAAGCCCCAGGGCGCGGCCCTCAGCGAAGTGGCCAGCCGCGAGGTGAAGGTGCTCACGGTGGGCAACCCCGCGAACACCAACGCCCTCATCGCCATGAGCAACGCGCCCAAGCTGAAGCCCACCCAGTTCCACGCCATGGTGCGCCTGGACCACAACCGCGCCATGAGCCAGCTCGCCGAGAAGACGGGCAAGACCGTCGCCGACATCCAGAAGCTCACCATCTGGGGCAACCACAGCAGCACCCAGTTCCCGGACCTCTTCCACGCCACCGTCGCCGGCGCGCCCGCGATGAGCCTCGTGGACCAGGCCTGGTACGAGTCCACCTTCATCCCCACCGTCGCCAAGCGCGGCGCCGCCGTCATCGAGGCCCGCGGCCTCTCCAGCGCGGCCTCGGCGGCCAACGCGGCCATCGACCACATGCGCACCTGGGCGCTCGGCACCGCCGAGGGCGACTGGGCGAGCATGGCCCTGGTGAGCGACGGCAGCTACGGCATCCCCGCAGGCCTCATCTACGGCTTCCCCTGCACCGTGAAGAACGGCCATGCCGAGGTGGTGCAGGGCCTCGACATCAACGCCTTCTGCCGGGCGAAGATGGACGCCACCGCCCATGAGCTGGAGGAGGAGCGCCAGGCCGTCCGCGAGCTGGGCCTCGTGCAGTAGCCGCTTTCCGGCACTCCGGAAGAAAACGGGCGCCCTTTTCGGGCGCCCTTTTTCTTCCGGGGCCGGCTTAAACCTTCCATGGGCTCCGGGCATCCTTAGTCCTAGCCCCTTCCGTGGAGCCGCGCATGAACCTCAAGCTGTTGTCCGTGATCGGCCTGGCGGGCCTCGTCGCCTGCGGAGGCGGCTCGAATTCCTCGAGCTCGGGCGGTTCCGGCACCTCGAATCCTCCGGCGACGCTCCAGGAGCACGACTTCGCGCCCTCCCTCGCCGATCCCGCGATCACGAATGTCTACACGGCGCAGAACGAGAACGATTTCGCTTACGTGGCCACGGCGGGCGTGACGCATCGGAACCAGCTCTTCGTCTTCCTGCCGGGCAGCACGACGGTGCCCGTCTTCTACCAGGACATCCTGAAGGAGGCCGCCGCCAAGGGCTTCCACGCCCTCGGCCTCACCTACGAGAACGCGACGCTCGTGGGCACCCTCATCCAGCCCTATTCGGACCCGAGCCAGCCCAATTTCGATCCGGACGCCGCGGGCAAGGTCCACGACGCCGTGCTCTACGGGACCAATGCGAGCAATGCGCTTTCCACGATCACGGTGGCCGCGGCCGATTCCATCGAGAACCGCCTGCTCAAGGCCATCCAGTACTTGGACGCGCAATATCCCGCTGAAGGCTGGGGCGAGTACGCGGCAGGCGGCACGATCCAATGGAACCTCATCCGCCTGGGCGGCCATTCGCAGGGCGGAAGCCAGGCCGCCTACACCGCCACGAAGATCGCGCTGCCCCGCGTCATCTCCTTCGACTCGCCCTCGGATTCCCAGAGCTGGGTCTCCAGCGACACGCCCGCGACCTGGGTCGCGGATGGCCATGGGGCGACGCCGTCCGCCAATTACTACGGATTCACGCACCAGCAGGATCCCCTCGTGTCGCTGGCCCTGGCCAAGGCAGATTGGGTGGACCTCGCGCTGCCCGGCTCGCCCACGCTCGTGGACGGCGTCTCCTCCTACGGCGGCAGCCACCGGCTCTACTCCAACCTCACCGTGACGGCCAGCGACCCGCTCTTCCTCTACCACGACTGCACCGTCGTGGACGCGCAGACCCCGAAGAACGCCGACGGCACGCCCACCTACCTGCCGGTGTGGGACGCCCTCTGCTTCCAGTGAGGCTCCCGGCTTGACACCGCGCCCGCGTGGCGGGAGTCTGCCTGATCTTGGGCCTCCCATGCCTCGCGTCGTGTTCACCGGCAATCTCCAGCGCCATGTCGCGTGCCCGCCCACGGAGGGCGAGGGCGGGACCGTGCGCGAGGCGCTGGCCTCGGTCTTCGCGAAGTATCCGAAGGCCGAAGGCTATGTGCTCGATGAGCACGGCGCGCTGCGGCACCACATGGTCATCTTCGTGGATGGCGAGGCCGTGAGCGACCGCCACCGCCTTTCCGACCCCGTCCAGCCGGGGTCGGAAGTCTTCGTCATGCAAGCCCTCTCGGGAGGTTGAGATGTCCG
>DATJFC010000268.1:0-7944 GCA_035495995.1 Holophagaceae bacterium | reverse complement strand
GGCTCCAGCGCGGCGGCCGTGCTTTCGGGGATCTCCCAGCGCTCCTCGTGCATGGGGTGGTCTTCCAGGTTCTCCGCGCTCATGGGGCGGAAGGTGCCGAGGCCCACATGGAGCCGCACGGGGCGCCAGTCGCATTGATTTGAGTTCAAACGATTGATGAGCTCCGGCGTGAAGTGGAGACCCGCCGTCGGAGCGGCGACGGCCTCGCCGCCGGTGGCGAAGACGGTCTGGTAGCGGCTTTCGTCCTCCTCGCCGCTCAAATGATCGATGTAAGGCGGCAGGGGCAGGCGGCCGATGCGGTCGATCTCGTCCCAATCGAGCGGATGATCGGAATGCACCTCGACTTCGCGCAGGCCCTCGTCCCGCGTTTCCAGCACGCGCAGCTGAGCCATCACGGCGCCGCGCTCGGGATCGACGACCTCGGCCGCCGCGCCGGGCTTCAGGCGCGCGCCGGGGCGCACCATGGCCTCGAAGCGGCCGGGTCCCAGCGAACGCAGCAGCAGCGCCTCGCCCTTGCCGCCGCCCGCGCGGCGCAGGAAGAGGCGCGCGTGGCGCACCTTCACATCGTTGGGGACGATGAGCGTGCCCGGCGCGATGAGTTCCGGCAGGTCGCGGATGGCGCGGTGGGACCAGCTCTGCGTGGCGCGGTCCACGACGAGCAGCCGCGCGCCGTCGCGCGCGGGCGCCGGATGCTGCGCGATCAGTTCCGGCGGCAGCTCGAAGCCGAAATCGGCGCGCTTCATTTCCGCGCCTCCAGTCTCCAGCCCCCAGCCTCCAGCCTGAAGCTCATGCGTCTCGGAACTGCAGGGCGTGAAGGCGCGCGTACTCGCCGCCCAGCTTCAGCAGCTCCTCGTGGGTGCCCTGCTCGATGATCTGGCCGTGCTTCATGGCGCAGATGCGGGTGGCGCGCTGGATGGTGGAGAGGCGGTGGGCGATGACGATGGTCGTGCGGTCCTTCATCAGCTCTTCGAGGGCCGCCTGCACGGCACGCTCGCTTTCGGTGTCGAGGGCGCTGGTGGCTTCGTCGAGGACCAGGATCGGCGGGTCCTGCAGCAGGGCGCGCGCGATGGCGATGCGCTGGCGCTGGCCGCCGCTGAGGCTGGAGCCCGTCTCGGCCAGGGGCGTGTCGTAGCCCTTGGAGAGCGCCGAGATGAAGTCGTGGGCGTGGGCGCGTTTGGCCGCCGCGATGACGGCCTCGCGCCCCGCGGCCTTGCCGTAGGCGATGTTGTCGTGGACCGTGTCCATGAAGAGGAGGGTCTCCTGCGTCACCATGCCGATGCGGCGGCGCAGCTCGCGGGGGTCGAAGTCGCGGAGATCGGTCCCGTCGAGGGTGAGGCGGCCTTCGGTCGGGTCGAAGAGGCGGGGCACGAGGTTGGCCATCGTCGTCTTGCCGCCGCCGGAGCTGCCCACGAGGGCGACGGTCTCGCCGCGCCCCACGGTGAGGTCGATGCCGCGCAGCACCTGGTGGGTCGCGTCGTAGGAGAAGCCGACCCGCTCGAAGGCGAGGACGCGGGGCTCCGCCGGAACGGGCGCGGGCTGCGCGGGCGCCACGAGGACGGGCTGCGTGTCGAGCAGGGTGAAGATGCGCTCCAGGGCCACGGAGCTGGTCTGCATCTCCGCGTAGATCTTCGTCAGGGAGCGGATGGGGTCGTAGAGCTGGTAGATGATCAGCAGCAGGCCGAGGAAGGCGCCGCCGGTCATGCGCTGCGCGTGCACCTCCGAGGCGCCGTAGAGGATCAGGGCCGCCAGCAGCACCCCGCCGACGATCTCCATGATGGGGCTCGAGAGGGCCTGGCTCCGCACCACCTTCATGCCCATGCGGTAGAGATCGTGGCTCTGGTCGTGGAAGCGGCGGCTCTCGTAGTCCTCCCGCGCGAAGGCCTTCACCACGCGCATGTTGGAGAGCACCTCCTTGAGGCGCTGGAGCAGCGTGTCCGCGCTCCGCTGGGTGCGGTGCCCGACTTCGCGGATGCGCTTGGTGATGCGTTTGATGGGCAGGAAGACGAGGGGGAAGAGCACCAGGACGAAGATCGGCATGCGCCAGTCGTTGCTGATGAGCGCCGCGGTCATGGCGACGGCCATGGAGGACTGCTTGATGATTTCGGAGACCTGGGTGGAGGCCACCTGCTGCACGGACGCGACATCGCCCAGCACGCGGTTCATGAGCTGGCCCACGGGGTATTTCTGGAAGAAGGGCGGGTCCTGGATGAGCACCTGGTCGAAGAGCCTCACCCGCAGGTCGCGCACGGCCTTCATGCCGCTGCGGGCCACCATCACCGAGCCCGCGTAGATGAAGCAGCCGCGCAGGAAGAAGATGAAGACGATGCAGATGGGCAGGAGCCAGAGGCTGTGGCGGAGGCTTTCCTGGACCGGAAGCGTGTCGACGAGGCGGCGGGTGAAGGACTGGAGGGGGTTCATCTTCCCCCCGACGCCCATCTTCAGCTCTTCGTCGAAGACGAGCATGATGAGGCCGATGCTCAGGGCCTGGAGGCTGCTCGCGATGGACAGGAGCACGCCCCCGCCGACGGTGCCCGGCAGGTAGGCCTTGAGATGCTGGCGGTAGAAGCGCTGGATCGGCGACATGAAGCCTCGGCTACCAGGGTAGCCCAGGGGCAAGGCCAGGCCCTCACTCCACCGTGACGGTCACCTTGCTGTCCGGGTCGTCGAGGCTGAAGAGCTCCGTGCCCTTGGGCGCCGAGAGGGCCTCGGACAGGAGCCGCTGCACGTCGATGCCTTTCACGCGGGCTTCGCGGAGCTGGGTGTCGCTGAGGTAGCTCGTCACGCCCTGGGCGAGGGCGGCGGAGACGCGCACCGTGACGGTGTCCTGGGGCGTCTGCTTCTTTTCGCGGATGCGGACGACGATGAAGCGCGGCGCGGATTCGGGCAGCTCGGGCTTGGCGCCCATCGCCAGCAAGGCCTGGCGGCAGGCCTCGGCGCTGGCGGGCAGGCGGAGGCCCTCCTGGAGCACGGGCACGGCGCGGCCGTCCTTCCGCTTCGCGAGCTGGAGCGCGGCGGCGACGCGCACCTCGTCGCGGTCCTCGCCCAGGGCCTCGGCGAGGCCTTCCTGCGCGGAGGGCTCGTCCCACTGGCGGACGCCCCAGCAGCGGACGCGGTTCAGCTGCGCTTCGCGGATGAGGAGGCGCTGGTCGGGGTAGCGCCTGATGAATTGCGTGTAGGCTGCCGAAGCTTCGTCCCAGCGCTGGTCCTCTTCCAGCGTGGCCGCGAGCCAGAAGGCGGATTCCGGCGCGCGGGGAGAATCGGGATACTTCGCGAGCAGGGTCCGGTAGACGGCCGCGGCCTCGTACCAGCGCGCGGCGTAGCGGAGGTCCCGCGCCTGCTTGAAGAGCTGGTCGGCGCCATCCTTGGGGGCTGGCAGCGGCGGCTCGTTGGGGAAGGCGCCCGCGAGGATCGCGGGGACGACCAGGAGGGGCAGCTTCATGGCTCGACGCCCTGCAGGCGCCGGCTCATGCGCTCGGCTTCGCCGCCAAGATCCTTGGCCATGGCGTACTGGCGCAGTTCCTTATCCCGCTCCGGCGAGAGGCACCCGTCTTCCAGCGCGATCTCGGAGAGCCAGGCGTGGAGATCCGTGCGGGTGTTCTCGGCCCCGGTGATGGGGCTGCCCTGGGCGGCGAGCTGGTGGCTGGCTTCCAGCAGGGCCACGGCGGTCTCGCGTTCCACGCGGCGGTCCTCTTCGCCGCGCTGGCAGCTGGGGGGCCGCTTCTCGAAATCGCGGACGAGGCCCGCGGCCTGGTCGAAGAAGGCGCCCCATGCGCGGTCCTGGGCCCGCTTCAGCGCGGCGCCGTCGAGGCGCGCGCGATCCGAGGCCTGGGACCGGAGGTCGCTCAGGTGGTGGACGGCGTAGGCCGTGGGGCCCAGCACCATCAGCACGGCCGCGGCGGCCGGCAGCCAGACGCCGCCCCAGGAACGGCGAGGGGCGACGGAGGGGGCCAGGGCCTCGCCGTGGGCGGACATCGCGAGGTGCAGCTCCAGCAGCTCCGCCAGCTCCGCCTGGGCGGCCGCATCCTCGGGCCACAGCTCGGGATGCTCCAGGAGCTCCAGGAGCCGGGCGTCGTCGAGGTGGGTGTAGGCGGGGTTCATGGTGTGGGTCCAAGGATCTTGCGGAGTTTGCTGAGGCTCTGGAACAGGGTGGCTTTCACGGTGCCTTCGGCGCAGCCCAGTTCCTGGGCGATGTCCTTCACCGGGCGCTCCTGGACGTAGTAGCCGAGGATCATGGCGCGCTGGCGGGGCGTGAGGCCTTGGAGGGCCTCGCGCAGGGCCTCGATCCGGCGTCCCTGGTCCAGGGTCTCCCAAGGGGAGGGCTGGTGCGGGTCGGGTGCGTCAAAGGCCTCGGGAGTGGGTAGCTCCCGACCTCGTTTACGCAGATGGTCGGTCGCCGCATTAGCCGCCAGGGTGAAAATCCAGGCGGCCACGGGGCGGCCCTCCTCGAAGCGGTGGCAGTGCTGGAGGCATTTGAGGAAGACTTCCTGCGCCAGCTCCTGCACCACGCCCGAATCCTCCCGCAGGCGGCGGTGGAGGAAGGCCAGGATGGGCCGCTCGAAGCGGGCCATGAGGTGGGCTAAGGCTTCTTCGCGCCCCGACTTGAGCTGGGCCATCCAGAATTCGGGGGTCTGCTCGGTCCCCTCCGCCACCGCGAAGGCGCTCATGCCTTCGGGGACCCGGCCCGGCCCGGCAGGCTGATGAAGGACTGGCCCAGCTTGGCGAGGACCTCCTCCACCTGCGGGCCCGTGAGGTGCATGCGCAGCGAGGCCCAATCCTTCCCGCTCTGGATCTCCGGCGGCGGCGCCTGCCCCTTCTGCACCGAGCCCGCGACGGCGGCGAGGCGCTGCATCCAGGGCGCGGCCTGGGTGATGCCGGCCTCCTGGCCCGAGAGGGACAGCTCGAACTGGTAGGGCTGGTCCGGCTGGGCCGGGGGCGTCACAGACCAGACGAGGTACGCGATGCCCTGGGGCACTTCCACCGGCAGATCCTCGTGGATCTTGTCGCGGAGGAGGTGGAGCACGGCGTCGGGCTTCAGGAAACCCTGGGCCGGCGCTTCGGGAGAGATCCAGGCGGCGGCCTTCGCCAGCTCGGGCGGGGGGCCGAAGGTGCCGTTCGCGACCCGCGTGAGGGTGTCGAGATCCCCGATCCAGACGCGGCCCGAAGGGTCGCCGAGGGCGCGCAGGTGGATCTTCAGCCCGGACATCTCCACATCGAGGACCACGTGGAGCGGGCAGTCCTGTCCATTCCAGCGCAGCGTCCCCTCCGGGGGGAAATTCGTGGCGAGGGCCACCTGCAGAGCCTTCGGATCCTGGAATTGATCGAGGGCGAGGAGGACGCCCTTCGTGGGCGAGGCCTGGTCCGGCGTGTCGAGGAGGTGGAGCGTGAGCCGGCCCGGATCCGTGGCGGGGTTGATGCGGGCCCGCTGGATGAAGAGGTCCAGGCCCTGCGCCGCGGCGGGGCTTTGCTCGAGCACGCTCCGGAAGTTGGGATCCCGCATGAGCCAGCCCAGGCGGCCGCTCAGGGCCATCTGGCTCGCGGAGGGCGAGGCTAGGATCCAGGCCGGGCCGCTGGGCGCGCGCTTGCAGGCGGGGGCCAGGAACAGCGTGGCGACGCCGAGGACCCAGGCCGGAGCCGCCAAGATCACCCGTGTCCGCATCATGCCTCCCATGGGCTCATGATACGGGGCCGGACCTCTTCCCGCTTAGAAGGACAGCGCCCGCAGGGTCGCGGGAAGGTGCGGGCTGCGAAGCAGCACCTGCTGTTCGCTCTCGGAAAGGAGGCCCCAGACCCGGGCGGCGGCCTCCCGGGGCGTCTTGGGGTTGAGGAGCAGCTCGCTCATCACCGCCGACTGGGCCAGCAGCACGGGATGGCCCGCGATGACCTCCAGCACCGCCCGCGGCGTCAGTTTGTTGCGCGCGAGCCGCAGCAGGAGGCTGGGGTCCAGCTGGCGGTCGGAGACGAGGCGTCGCAGCGTGGCCTCGTCCTGCAGCAGCTCCGGGAGATGGCGCCAGACCTCGCCGCCCGAGGCGCGCAGGACCTGGACGCGGCCCTCCTCGTCCAGCGAGTCGTAGCGCGCTTTGAGGGCCAGCTGGGCGCGGCGCTTCACTTCGAGGTGGGGCATGCGCGGGTTGCGGAGCAGCTCCAGCAGCGGCCGGAAGCCGGTGACGCCCTCGAGCACCTGGAGGGCCATGGCCTCGCCGAGCTGGCCGTTCAGAAGAAGGGTCTCGAGCACGGGCGGCTCTTCGCCCCAGGCGCGGTGCGAAGCCACCAGTTCCGCGGCCTCCTTGGTGAGGCTCGGCACCGCCGAAACGAGGATGCGCGGGGAGAGGGCGGGGTTTTCCAGGGCCAGGCGCACGACGTGCAGGTCCGGATCCAGGAGGGCCTGCATCAGCTGGTCCGCGGCGGTGGCTTGGGTCGCGGCGAAGACACGCTCCTCCAGCGAGGCCCAGCGGCCCTCGGAGGCCCGTTGCGGCAGCGCGCCCTGGAGGCTCGATTGGCGGCGCTGCAGGCGGTCGTAGTAGTACTTCACGACGCGGAGCAACTGGGGCGCCTGCCGCTTGCACCAGTAGGTGACGTACTGGAACTCGCTCTCTTCCAGCTGGGCGAAGAGGCTGGCGATGCGCCGCAAACCCGAAGTCTCCCTCGGCGCGGCCGCGAGGCTTTGAAGGAGCGCGAAGCTGCGGGCCAGCTTGCGCGTGAGCGCCTCGGGGCAGGCGGGCGATTCGAGCATCGCCGCGCGGACGCTGTCGCGGAAGTACCAGCGCGCCTCGCCGTAGACTTCCTCGAAGAAGGCCGGGTGCGGGCTGTAGGGCAGGGTGCGCGCGAGGAGCTCCTCGTTGACGTGGGGATTCTCCATGGCCGCGGCGCGGACTGAAGGGTCCTCGTCGAGCAGGTTCTCCACCAGGTCCTCGGGGCGGCCCGCGTTCCGGGCGTGCGTCGCGCGAGCCTCCGGCGGAGCTTGGGGCTCCGGAGCCAGCGTTTCACGCGGCGATTCCGGCACGGCGAGCAGCGCGTCCCAGTCCTGGTCGTCGCCCGGCAGGGAGGGCAGCTCCTGCGTGCTGCCCGTGCCCGCGATGGGCTTGGCCAGCTGCTTCGCGAGCACCTTGGCGACGGGCTTGAGACCCTGGGAGAGCTGAGCGTAGGTGGCCTTCACCACCTCAGCGCGTTCCACCTTCTCCGCGGCGGGCGCCGAGTCGAGCTCGCGCATCATCGCGAGCAGGCTCACGACGAGATCCAGGTCCCGCCGCAGGACCTCGGGCGTCGCGTCGTTCTGCGCGAGGGACTGGAGGATCGGCCCCTGGCAGAGCCAGTGGGGCGTGCGGCACATCAGCGCCAGCAGGCGCGGCGAGCTCAGGTTGCGGGCCAGGCCCTCCAGGTGCTCCACCTGGGTGGGCGTGGGCAGCTGCGAGCGGATCAGGCTGAGAGAGGGGAAGTGGATCCGCTCGGCCTCGGACCATTCCGTCTGGAGGAAGTACTCGGTGCCGAGCAAGGGGCGCCTGGCCTAGGCGCAGGAGGCGGGATGGATCAATTCCATCAGGGCGGGGTCCTTCACGAGCAGCAGCGCGTCCACGATGGCGCCGTGGAGGTCGCCCCGCTCCTGCGCCGCGCGGAGGTGCTCGGGCCGCGTGAGACTGCCGCCCATGAGGACGGGCAGCTTCGAGCCCTGGGCGAGGCGGCGCGCCGTCCCGAAATCCGGTTCCGCGCCATCGGCGTCGGGAATGTCCACGAAAAGCAGGCGGCGGAACCCGAACACCCGCGCGCGCTCGGCGAGGGCGAGGGCGTCCAGTCCGGCGTTCGCCACCCAGCCCGAGCAGTGCACCTGGCCGCCGCGCGCGTCGATCGCCGCGGTGAGGTTGGCCCGGAAGCGGCTGAGGAGGTTCTCCACGACGGCGGGCGACTTGTGGAGGATCGTGCCCACCACGAGCCAGGCCGCGCCCTGGTCGA